>CACYCV010000097.1 GCA_902772955.1 uncultured Ruminococcus sp. | reverse complement strand
GGAAGCCGCGGCAGTAAAGCTGGACACGGCGAAATCAAGCGGAACGGAGTGGAGCAAGGCGCGAACACGTCCAGCGGGGTCACCCGCAGGGGGGTTAGAATTTGACTTTTGGGAAAAAGTTTTGTATAATATGTGTATGAATTTTTTATATATTATCTGGAGGTAGTTATGCAGGGAAATGTCAGACCGGAAACGATGGAAAGAATAACAACCCAGGCCTTGGCAGAGGCTTTTATTGAGGAACAGGTCCAGGCACTGAGAGAACAGATCGGGGAGAAAAAGGTGCTTCTCGCCCTTTCTGGCGGCGTAGACAGCTCTGTGGTGGCAGCCTTGCTGATCAAGGCAGTGGGAAAACAGCTGGTTTGTGTCCATGTGAATCATGGCCTTCTTCGTAAAGGAGAGCCGGAGCAGGTGGTTGAGGTTTTTAAAAATCAGATGGATGCCAATCTGATCTATGTGGATGCTGTAGATCGCTTTCTGGATAAGCTGGCCGGTGTGGCAGAACCGGAAAAGAAAAGAAAAATCATCGGTGCAGAGTTCATCCGCGTCTTTGAAGAAGAGGCTCGGAAGCTGGATGGTATCGAATTCCTGGCACAGGGAACCATCTATCCCGATATTCTTGAAAGTGACGGCGTTAAGGCACATCACAATGTGGGCGGACTCCCGGAGGATCTGCAGTTTGAATTGGTAGAACCGCTGAAGCTGCTCTTTAAGGATGAAGTCAGAGTCGTTGGTAAAACCCTGGGTCTGCCGGATAATATGGTATATCGTCAGCCGTTCCCGGGACCTGGTCTGGGGGTTCGCTGCCTCGGTGCGATTACCCGTGACCGTCTCGAAGCAGTGCGGGAATCCGATGCGATCCTTCGGGAGGAATTTGCGAAAAACGGTCTGGAAGGAAAGGTCTGGCAGTATTTTACCGCCGTTCCCGATTTCAGATCTGTGGGTGTTGTTGACGGCAAGCGGACCTTTGCTTATCCGGTTATTATCCGTGCTGTTAATACGACTGACGCAATGACCGCGACGGTTGAAAATGTACCTTTTGAGCTGCTGCAGCATATTACGGCACGTATCACCGGTGAGGTGAAAAATGTCAATCGTGTGTTGTTTGACCTGACTCCTAAGCCAAGCGCCACCATTGAATGGGAATAATGACAAAATCCCCCGAAGTCCGCTTTATATGCGGGTTTCGGGGGTGTCTTTTTGCTTTTTGGCGTCAAATGGGAGACAACACGAGGTGAGTGCGTTGTCTGACTGTTTTACTATGAAAAAATTCCTGAAAAAACAAACTTGTCAGAATCAGTTCACAAAAATCGGAGGAAACTAAACTTTCTTTGGTTGTGTTTGTCAGTGTTGCATAATATCTGATAGAATTCTTCTTTGATAATTAGGAGAATGATTTAATTCCCTTTTAATGATTTTTTAATAATTGTCCTGATATAATACAGTTACAACGAAAACACAGGAGGGAACAACATGTATCTCGGAATTTTAAAGCGTGATCTGAAACGCAAGAAAACGATGAATACGATTTTGCTGATTTTCATGATATTGTCCGTGACCCTGGTGGCGTCCAGTGTCAATACCATGATGTCAGTTGCCTCGGCTGCAGACAAGTTTCTGGATATTTCCGGTGCCAAGGATTTTTTTGTGGCCACTCTGGGAACAAAAGCAGGAGCAGAGACAGAGAAAAAGCTGCTGGAGTTGGATACGGTCCGTTCCGTCAAACGGGAGGATATATTTTATGTCAACGAAAATGCCATCAGTAAGGATGGTAGGATGCTGGAGATTACATCCAGCGGATTTCTGAACAGCGTGGACGATATCGGCATCAAAATCTTTGATCAGGACAAAAAAGAACTGACCCAGGTCAATGAGGGTGAAATTTACCTCAAGGGCAGTCTTATGGATAAGGAGCATCTTTCGATAGGAGACAGAATCCAACTGACCATTGGGGATGCAATCCGGGATTTTACGATCAGAGGAACGATTAAGGATGCACTTTTTGGTTCCGATATGATGGGAAGCCCCCGTTTTATCATCAGCCGCCAGGACTTTGACCATTTTCTCCAGAACAGCACGGATGAACGCTATGAAATGCTTCACGGTTCCATTCTCAATGTGGAAACGGATGATATCAAAGCTGTAGAGAATGTTGTCAGCGGGGTGGACGGAGTAGCCTTTACCGGCAGCCGGGATATTATTAAAATGTCCTATATCATGGATATGATTATTGTGGGCGTATTCCTGATTGTCAGTGTCTGCTTACTGATTATCTCGGTGGTGCTGCTGCGGTTTACCATCGGATTTACCATCAGCGAGGAATACCGGGAAATCGGAATCATGAAAGCCATCGGCATCAAAAACGGAAAAATCCGTACGCTTTATATGATAAAGTATCTTGCCATGGCAATCGTTGGTGCATTCATTGGTTTTTTAGCCAGTATTCCATTTGGCAATATGATGATGGAGCAGTCCGCTAAGAACTTTATCACTGGTGAAACAACCACCTGCCTGATTAATCTGGCTTGTGCGGCTGTTGTTGTGTTGATTATCGCTTTGTTCTGTCGTCTCAGCACCCGCAAGGTAAAACACTTTACGCCTGTAGACGCCATCCGTAACGGAGAAAGCGGCAAACGCTATAAGAAAAAGGGGCTGCTCAGACTCTCCAAAAGCAGAACCAAGCCGGTGTTCTTCATGGCAGTCAATAATGTCCTCAGCGGTTTCCGGCACTATGCCGTGATGATGGTGATGTTTGTGATCGGTATTCTGCTGATTACGATCATTCTGAATACCATGTCAACCCTGCGCAGTCCGAAGCTGCTGGCGTGGTTTTCCACAGCAGAATGCGATGCGACTCTGGAGGATAAGGCGTCTGCTGAAAAATATAACCGTCCGGATGGACAGCAGATCCGCACAGAGTATCTGCAGGAAATGGAACGCACCCTTGCAGAAAACAACATCCCGGCCAGATGCTTTGGAGAAGCTATTTTTAAATATTCCGTGCAGCACGGAGAAAACAAAACCGTTTCCCTTGCCTTTATCGGAACAGGAACGACCACTGATCAATATGCGTATCTTGAAGGCACCCCGCCTGTCAATGTGGATGAAATCGCCATGTCCTATGTCACTGCCGAAAAGATCAATGTCCGCATCGGAGATAAGGTTGTTATCAAAACCGGCGGGGAGCATGAGGAATTCATTGTTACTGCAATCTATCAATCCATGAACAACATGGGTGAGGGTGTTCGCTTTAACGAAAAGCTGCCAATGGACTTTTCCAAGGCGCTGGGTTATTTCAGCTATCAGATCAAGTTTACAGACAACCCCTCCTCCTCCGAAATGGATGCCCGGTTTCAAAAAATCAAGCAGCTTTATCCGGACTATACCTTCCGTACGGCAGGGGAGTATATAGACCACTCCATTGGCGGAATTGCCGGCGCTCTGAACGATACCAAGAGCTTTATCATCATCATGGTGATGCTGATCAATATTTTGGTGGTGGTTCTGATGGAAAAATCCTTCCTCGTCAAGGAACGGGGAGAAATCGCTCTGTTGAAGGCACTGGGCTTCAAAAATCGTTCCCTGATCGCCTGGCAGGCAATCCGGGTGGGACTTCTGATGCTGGCCTCCATAATCATCGCTGTCTTGCTGACAGAACCCTGCAGCCAATTGGCAGTGGGTGGTATTTTCAAAATGATGGGAGCAAAACATATTGTCTTCGATACCAATGTATTGGAAGCCTTCGTGCTGTATCCCCTGGCCGTCTTTGCGGTAACCGTACTGGCAGCTGTGCTTTGCTCGCTGTCCATCCGCAGTATTCCCTCTCATGAGGTACAAAAAATAGAGTGAGGTAAGAAAAATGAAAAAGATTCTGGAAGTCAACGATCTGTGCAAAACCTATATTATCAACAAGCGTCAGAACAATGTCCTGAGAAATGTCAGCTTCTTCGTCAACGAGGGAGAAATGGTGGCAGTCATGGGACCCTCCGGCTCCGGTAAATCCACCCTGCTCTATACCGTTTCCGGCATGGACAGCACGACAGCGGGTACGGTTCTGTTTAACGAAAAGGAGCTTTCCTCACTGAAGCCCAATGAGCTGGCCGATCTGAGACTGGATGAAATGGGCTTCATTTTCCAGCAGATGTATATGCTGAAGAATCTTTCGGTGCTGGATAATATCCTTTTGCCTGCCCGTCAGTCCAAAGCCAACCGTCTTTCCAACAAGGAAAAGCTGGAATTCGCCCGTAAGCTGATGCATAAGCTGGGAATCAGTGAAATTGCCGATAATGATATCAACGAGGTTTCCGGCGGTCAGCTGCAGAGAGCTTGTATCTGCCGCAGCATGATGAATCAGCCGAAGATGATTTTTGCCGATGAACCCACCGGCGCTCTCAACCGTTCCAGCTCCGATGAGGTGATGGATGAGCTTTGCAAGATCAACCGCGAGGGTACCACTATTATGCTGGTGACTCACGATGCCAAGGTGGCGGTGCGCTGCAGCCGGGTACTGTATATTGTTGACGGAAACATCAAGGGGGAGTATAATCATACTGAGAGTGATGCCCGCAAGCGTGAGCGGGCACTGAATCAGTGGCTGCTGGAGATGGGATGGTAAAAGCGGCACGGTATCTGGGAGAGTGAGGTTATGACGGATATACTGGTAGTGGAAGACAACAGAGAAATGGCGGGTCTGCTGCGCGATTTTCTCGAGGCAGAGGACTACAGTGTGATGTGCTGTACAGACGGAGAAAGTGCCCTGCGTTTTTTTCGGGATCATGGTGCCAGACTGGTGATTCTGGATGTGATGCTCCCGGGAATGGACGGCTTTGGTGTCTGTCGGCGCATACGGGAAAACGCCGATACGCCGATTCTGATTGTCAGCGCCAAAACAGAAAAGGACGATAAGCTCAGCGGACTGATGCTGGGAGCGGATGATTATATCGAAAAGCCCTATGATATAGACATCCTGCTGGCCAAGGTAAAGGGGATTTTTCAGCGGCGGTACCATCAGCAGCTTTTCAATGACGGATTCCTGAAAATAGATAAAAGCAAGCGAAAGGCCTTCAGGAATGACCGCCTGCTGGAGCTGAATCAGAAGGAATTTGACCTGCTGTGCCTGATGACGGAAAACAGTGGCAAGACCCTTAGCAAAAAGGAGCTTTTCAATCGGATCTGGGGCTTTGACAGCGTTTCAGAGCCTCAGACCCTGACGGTACATATCAAATGGCTGCGCCAGAAAATCGAAGAAGATCCCCAAAAGCCTGTTCACATCGTTACCGTGTGGGGTGTAGGCTATCGCTATGAGAGGTAACGGGCATGAAGGGATATTGCAGACTGGTAATACTGGTGATCATCATTCTGGCTGCCGTGATATCCGGTGCCAATCTTTTGTTGAATCTAATTCCCCAGAGGGATACAGGGCGTCCTTATCGTGTGGAGGCTCACCGGATCGCCAACAGGATCCGGCAGGGGGAAGGCTATGATTTGTCGGATTACCGGTATATTACCAGGGTCACAAAGCTGACGGAGACAACGGAAGAAACAGACAATGACAGCCTGGTGCTTCCTGTGGACGGGGTGTACTACCGTCTTGAATATCGTCTGCCTTCCGACCAGGAAAGCTCCCTTTTGGCACTGAATATTGGTCTGGGAATCGCTTCCGGTCTTACGGTACTTTTATTGGTGTATGTGTATGTGGGGGTAATTCGTCCCTTCCGCAGGCTCAGTGAATACCCCACGGAGCTGGCAAAGGGAAATCTGACGATTCCTCTGAAGGAGCAAAAAAATGAATATTTCGGAAAATTCCTGTGGGGACTGGATCTGCTTCGGGAAAAGCTGGAGGAGCGGAAGTCGGAGCAGCTTGCTCTGCAAAAGCAGAATAAAACCATGGTGCTGTCTCTTTCCCATGATATCAAAACCCCCCTGGGGGTAATCGAACTATATGCCAAGGCGTTGGAAAAAGGGCTGTATCAGGACGAGGAAAAAAAGAAAGAGGTCACGGTCAGTATCCGTGACAAATGTGAGGATATCCGTCATTATGTGGACGATATTGTCAGAACCTCTCAGCAGGAAATTTACTATTCCCAGCTGAAGCTGGAGGAATTCTATCTGTCTGAGCTGCTAGAGCATATCCGCAGATTCTATGAGGACAAGCTGCACCTGCTGAATATTTCCTTCCGGATTGACAGTTATTCCGACTGTATCCTCAGCGGTGACGGGGAACGTTCCGAAGAGGTGCTGCAGAATATCATTGAAAATGCTGTAAAATACGGAGACGGTGGAAGCATTGACATTTCCTTTTCCAGGGAGGAGGATTGTCAGCTGATTCACATTGCCAATACCGGGTGTACCTTGTCCGACACGGAGCTGCCCCATATCTTTGACAGCTTCTGGAGAGGCTCCAATGTGGGCAGTCAGAGCGGCAGTGGTCTTGGACTATTTATCTGCCGGTCGATTCTCCGGCAGATGAACGGCGGTATCTATGGGGAAATCCATCAAGGCACTATGATCATGACGGTGGTGATTCCTTTGGCATAGGCTCTGGCCTTTCGCCCTCTGCGGAGTGCGCCCATGGACGCTGCAAGCGTTTTGAAAAAGGCTTGGGCGAAAACTTTTGACGCATGAACAAAAAAGAATCATCAACATGCGCGCTGTCGGCAGTTTTTCTGTCGGCAGCGTTTTTTGAGTGTGCAGCGTTTGTCAACACGACAAAAAAATCTGAATTTCTCAAAAAAAAACTGTTGATAAAATTTCTTTCTGTGATAAAATATAATTGTGGGTTTGTGTGCCTTTATCGAAAACCACCGCCAGGCTATCTCGTTGACAAGTGTGTCAGCTGATGAATCAGTGAACCGGTAAAACATTCAGGATGGGTCTCTGGGAAATGTGACGTCTGGCGTGAGGGGATCATAAAAGAGAAGGAGGAGTTCATCGTGTGGGAAACCATTGTCAGTGCCTATAATTCCTTTGTTGCGGTGATGAAAGCCTTTAAAGCAACGGATGTTCTTGATATATTAGTGGTATCCTTTATTATCTATAATCTGATTAAGATTGTCCGTGAAACCAGAGCCGAACAGCTGGTCAAGGGTATTCTGATTCTGCTGGTGGCGTTTTTTATCTCTGGAATCTTCCGCCTGAAAATGCTGAATGCCCTGTTTACCTCCTTCTTCCAGTTCTCTGTGCTGGCGGTGCTGATCGTGTTTCAGCCGGAGCTGCGCAGTGCTCTGGAGCATATCGGACGCAGCAAGATCGCCAAATACTGGAATAATCTGTCCGGCGGCAGTCACGCTGAGGAGGAAAATGTCAAACAGATTAAACGTGCCATTCACTGCGTTTCGGATGCTGCCAATAACTTTCAGAAGTCCAAAACCGGCGCTTTGATTATCTTTGAGCGGCAGACCCGTCTGGGGGATATTATCAATACCGGTACGGTCATTGACGCTGAACCCTCTGTTTCGATGATCGGCAATATTTTCTTCAACAAGGCGCCTCTGCACGACGGAGCCATGATTGTGCGGGACGGAAAGCTCTATGCGGCTGGTTGTATTCTTCCGCTGACCGCCAATAACAGCCTGGTCAGCTCTGAACTGGGTACCCGTCATCGTGCGGCAATCGGTATCAGTGAAAACAGTGATGCTGTGGCGGTAGTCGTATCCGAAGAAACCGGCAACATTTCTATTGCCATCAACGGGGTTCTGACAAGGGATTATACCAGAGAAACCCTTGACGGAACGCTGGAAGAATTGGTTGTCCCCCCAAAGGCTGAGAAGCCTGAAGGAGCCTCTGGAAATTCTGCGCCGAGGAAGGGAAGAAAAAATGAAAAAAATAAAAAATAGACTGAGCTTTAAGCTGTTTTACAATGATAAATTTGTCATGATATTTTCAGTGATGGTTGCGTTTGTGGCCTGGTTTATGGTCGCCTCTACTTCCACGGATGCTCAGTCCTTCAAGGTGTCCGATATTCCCATCAGCTTTCCCAAGCTTTCCGGTGATCTGGAATATTTCGGTGGAACCGAGAGTAAAGTGGAAGCAACGATTTCCGGTAATGTTCTTATCGCTTCCAATGTGGGAAAAAACGATATTGAAGTCGTTCCCTCCGGCACCGGCTTTATTCTGTCTCCCGGTGAATACACCCTGGAGCTGTCCGCCAGAAAAAAAAGCGTCAAGTCGGATTATTCTGTTACCGGCATTTCTCCCTCGACCGTTAAGGTATGGGTGGATTCCAATGTGGAAAAACAGATGAGCATCACCAAACGAATCAATGTAGTTACTCCGGATCCCTATTATGTGGCGGATATGCCCTTGTCCATCCAGCATGTGACCCTTTCCGGTCCGAAAACGGTTTTGGATAAGATCGTTAATGTGTATGCGGAATATACGGCGGACAAGCCTATTTCGGAGACAACAACGGTGCAGGCTGTCCTTCGGTTCCGGGACAGTGATGATCAGGAGGTTACCAGCGAGTACCTCAAAACGAGTCTTAGCTCCGTAACGGTTCCGATTTATGTCAAACAGAAGGTAACTTCCCTGGTGTCTCCGAATGTTGTCAATGTTCCTGAAACCTTGGGAAAGAACTATCAAAAGTATATGGTTATCAATCCGGAGTCCATTGTCGTGGGTGTGACAGATCGTTCAACCGTTCATCCCGTATCAACGGAGTCCATTGACTTTTCTAAGGTCACAAAGGAAAAGAATAGCTTTACGGTGCCTCTGGTGATGGAGAGCGGCTGGGATAACTTTAACAACCAGAAGGAGGCTGTGGTTTCCTTTGATTTGTCCGGCCTGGAAGAAGTAACCCTCAGGCTGAATCACTTTGAGTTTGTGGATCCCTCCGTCAGCAAGGGAGCTTCCGTGGCCAGCGATAGTATTGAGGTTACGATTGTGGGTCCCAAAGCCAAGGTGGAAGCTCTGAAGCGAATGCCTTCGTCCAGCCTTCCCATCAGAGTGATGGTGGATCTGTCCCGGAAGAGCGCAGACGGATCGCTGGTAAAATGTCCTGTTTCCTTTGCTTATCTGGATGCGGCAGGGAATCAGTATAACGAATGCTGGATTGAAGGGGAGCATTCTGTTTATGTCAACCTGAAGGATCAAACGACGGTCCCGGTAGAAAACTCCACACCCTGATCTGTCCGGAGCGATTGACCGATGACTGAAATCAATGAAATAAAGGAGTACACGGGAATGCCAAAGGTATATTTTGTAATTCCTTGTTATAATGAAGAAGAAGTCCTGCATGAAACCATGAAACGGCTGCTTGCCAAGCTGGAAGCGCTGATTCAGGCAGGAAAGGCTTCCGAAGACAGCCGGATGATCTTTGTGGATGACGGAAGCAAGGACAAAACATGGGAAATTATTTCAGAAAAATGCGCGGAAAACAAATTCTTTGCGGGTGTTAAGCTGTCCAGAAACCGAGGACACCAAAATGCGCTGCTCAGCGGTTTGATGACAGCAAAGGAACATCATTGTGACTGCGTGATCTCTCTGGATGCCGATCTGCAGGATGATATTGAGGTCATCGACGACTTTCTGGAAAAGTATTCGGAGGGCTGTGAGGTGGTTTACGGCGTCCGGAACAGCAGAAAAAAGGATTCCTTTTTTAAGAGAACCACCGCTCAGGGCTACTATAAATTTATGAAAGCCCTGGGTGTGGATATCGTTTATAATCACGCGGATTACCGGCTGCTGGGAAGCAAGGCGTTGGACGCCCTGTCTGAATATAAGGAAGTCAATCTGTTTTTGCGGGGCATTGTTCCGCTGATCGGCTATCGGCACGATTATGTCTATTATGAGCGCAGTGAACGCTTTGCCGGTGAATCCAAATATCCCCTGAAAAAAATGCTGAAATTTGCCTTTGACGGCATTACGTCATTTAGCGTCAAGCCTCTGAAGCTGATCTCCAATCTGGGGATTATTATGTGTTTGTTGAGTCTGGCGGGCTTTATCTATGCACTGGTTTCCTATTGCATGGGAATTGCCCAGGCTGGGTGGGCATCCATTATCTGTTCCATCTGGTTTATCGGAGGTCTTGAGATGCTCTGCATTGGTATCGTCGGCAGTTATGTGGGCAAAATCTACGGTGAGGTCAAACAGCGGCCCCGTTATCGCATTGAAACGACGCTGCTGGAGGATGACCAGCCGGATCAATGAGGAGAGAGTGCTATGAATATTGGAGAGACAATTCTGACATATCAAAACGAAATCCTGCAGGATCTTGACGCCCTGCTGCGCATTCCGTCCGTTTCATTCAATGATCCCGTCCAAGCGGAAGCGGCCCTGGATTACCTGTTGGGTCGTGCCCGTGATATGGGATTTGTTACCAAAAAAATCAACGGGATTGCCGGTCATGTGGAATACGGAGAGGGCAGCGAGCTGGCGGCGGTGCTGGCCCATGTGGATGTGGTGCCTGCCGGAGACGGCTGGACAACGGAGCCTTTTTCCCTGACAGAACGGGACGGACGCTTCTATGGCAGAGGGGTTGTGGATGACAAAGGGCCTGCGGTGGCGGCTCTGTATTGTCTGAAAGCCCTGAAGGATGCCGGAATTCAGCCCAAAAGGAGGATCCGGTTGATTTTAGGAGCCGCCGAGGAAATCGGAATGACGGATATGGAAGCCTATTTTCAGCAGGAAGAGATGCCCTCCATGGCCTTTACACCGGATTCCGATTACGGGATCTGCTGCTACGAAAAAGGGATTCTTCAGCTGGAGGTCTATGCTTCCACCCATGACGGTACAACCCTGACGGAATTCCATGCGGGAAGTGCGGTCAATGCGGTTCCCTCCAAAGCATACGCCCTCATTGACTGTACAGAGAACGAAGATCATCAGTTGCGCCGCTTTGCGGATGCCAGGCCGGGTGAATACGATTTTATCTATACCATGGACGGTCTGCAGATCGTTGCCACGGGTAAGGCGGCTCACGCCTGTATTCCCCAGGAGGGACTGAATGCGGCCACACATCTGATCCGGATCATGGCTGCGAATTTCGGACAGATCGTATTAGGCAGTCTCTGCGGTTTCTTGGACGATGCCGTCGGGCTGGAAACCAACGGACAGTCCCTGGGAATTGCCTGCAATGACCGGGTGTCAGGTGAATTGACCGTGAATGTGGGTGTTGTGGATATCAATGAATCCGTTTCCCGGGCACTGGTGGATATCCGTTATCCGGTTACGGCAGACTGTGAGGAAATTTTCCGTAAGGTCAGTGAACGTGCCTCCTATGATGGTCTGATGACCAGACTGATGAATCACGAACAGCCTTTGTGCCTGCAGGAGGACGCGCCGATTGTCAGGATTCTCCGGGATGCTTATTCCGCCGTCATGGGTCAGCCGCCGGAACTTTATGCTACCGGGGGAGGCACTTATGCCAGAACGCTGAAAAATAACGGCGCAGCCTTCGGACCGGTGTTTGCAGGCGACCCTGCCAGAATACACGAACCGGACGAGAGTATTTCAAAGGAAAACTTTCTGAAGCATGCCCGGATTTGTCTGGAGGCCGTTTATCGGATGGCTGTCTGCTGATCTGGTTCCATCGTATTATCAACAGAAAATCGCTCAGACCGATATGGCTCTGAGCGATTTTCTGTTTTTCCGTGTCTGACTTTACTGCCGCGGGTTCCACCCTACACGGCGCTCACGCGCCGCTCTGGGGTGGGCGGAGTGCCTCCGCTGTCGATTCGCGGCTTCCACCCCACACGACGTTTACACGCCGCTTTGGGATGGTTTTCTTTTGACTGCTGTAGTTCATTAAAATATTTGTATCTATTCTTTTTGAGAATAGGGTCAGCCTTTTTTACGGGCAGAGGATCGCTTCCTTCCGGTAATGGCCTTTCGCAGCAAATCCACAGGAATCACCGACAGGGAGGCGAGGATAACTACCAGCCATTCGGTCAGATTCAGTCCGTAGCAGCCGAATACCTCTCCGCCCAGATATGTCATGAGCACCTGGATTAACAGAATACATCCCATGATGGCAAAGTACATTTTGTTTTCGGTAATATGTTCCCAGAAGCGCAGCTTTTCACTGCGGACATTCATGGAATTGCAGACGGCAATCAGGATGAAAAAGCAGAAATAGGCTGTCATCAGATGGGGGAAGAAAATGTGTTCCTTCCGGAGCTGCCTGTCGTTTCTGATCCATTGCCAGAGGGGGCTCTGTTCCCAGAGCTGAGAAAGCAGAAGGAAGGTGCTGACCAGAAAGACCCAGACGGTTACTACCGCAAGCTGTCCTCGCATGGGCTTGCTGACGATATTTTCATCCCTGCGCTTCGGCTTTTCCTTCATGTATCGCTGCAGTGCGGGTTCTCCGCCAAAGGCCAGGGCCGCCAGAGTATCCATGACTAGATTGACCCAGAGAATCTGGGTGATTGTCAGGGGATTGGACAGCCTGAGCAGGGGCATCAGGAAACAGATCAGAACGGCCGAAAGATTGATACAGAGCTGAAAGGAAATGAATTTCCGGATATTATTAAAAATCGTTCTGCCATAGAGAACCGCCTTGCAGATGGAGTGAAAATTGTCATCCAGAATGACGATGTCGCCGGCTTCCTTGGCAACCTCCGTGCCGCTTCCCATGGCAAAGCCCACATCCGCTTTTTTCAGAGCAGGAGAATCATTGACGCCGTCACCGGTCATGCCGACTACCAGACCAAGCTCCTGGGAAAGCCGTACCAGCCGACTTTTGTCCGAGGGAAGTGCCCGTGCAATAACCCGGATATTCGGAAGAACCTTTTTAAGGGCTTCATCCGACTGCTGTGACAGCTCATCGGAGGTGAATACCAGGTCCTCTTTTCTTTGCAGCAAACCGGTGTCCCTGGCAATGGCGACAGCCGTTTCCTTGCGGTCGCCGGTGATCATTACCACCTGAACCCCTGATTCACGGATTTCCCGGATTGCCGTAACTGATTCCGGCCGGACCTCATCCCGGATGCCGATGATACCGATCAGTGTCCATCCCTTTCCGGGCAGCTTTCCGTCCTCCAAGGGTTCGTCAGCTGTAGCCAGTGCCAGTACCCGGACAGCTTTTTCGGCCAGTCGGTCGATTTTTTCGTTGAGAATCTGTTGCTGAAAGGGGATTTTCCGGCCGTTTTGATCGTAGCAGGTTTCGCAGAGCGGCAGAATTCGTTCCGGCGCTCCCTTGATCTGGGTGACAGGGGAAGCACCCTCCAGGGTGATGGCACTGAATTTGTCGGTGGAATTAAAGGGGAGAGAAGCAAGCACCTTCCGGCTGTACCGTTCTTGGGGTGCGTCCATGACAAAAGCCAGAACTGCCCGGTCGGTGGGATTGCCCCCGAGAATTCTCCGATGATGATCTTTTCCGGTGATGACAGCCTCCGTGTTATGATATACGGCGGCAGCCAGCAGGTTCTGCTGCTCTTCCGGCAGATGACTGAGGGAGTCGGATTCCTGTCCTGTTCCGTCCATGAACAGAACCGCCTCCAGGGAACCCTTTGTGATGGTTCCGGTTTTGTCGCTGAAAAGAATATTCAGACTGCCGGCGGTTTCAATACCGGACACCTTCCGTACCAGTACATGGTCTTTCAGCATTTTTTTCATGTTCATGGAGGATACAATGGCGATCATCAGAGGCAGTCCTTCCGGTACTGCCATGACGATGATAATGACGGCAAACATGACCGCCTGCAAAAGATCCTGCAGCAGCCTGACCCACAGATCAGCGGCAGAAAAATATGCCGCAGCTCCTCCCACGCCGAAAAAAACAGCCTGTATCAGATAGACAACGGCAATAGCCGCTCCTCCGAAATAGCCGAATTTACTGATCATACCGGCCAATCTGGAAAGCTTGATTTTCAGGGGAGAATCTCTCCGGTCCTCCTCCTGCAATTCCTTGGCAATTGTTCCATAGACGGATTTGTCTCCCACGGTAACAGCCTCCATGACCGCGTTGCCGGAGCTGACCACACTGCCGCGGAACACACTGTGTCCATCCAGAAAATCCGGCTTGACGTCTGCAGCAGGGGAGGAGATGGCTTTCTTTTCCGCTTCCTTGCTTTCCCCATTCAGAGCTGCCTGGTCAACGTGCAGGCATCCCTGAATAACGACGCCGTCTGCCGGCACCTTATCGCCGGTCTGTAGCAGCACCTTATCTCCTTTGACTATTTCCTGGATTGGAAGGTCTGCTATCTCGCCGTTCCGGTAGACCTTGCACCTGATCTGAGAGGCCTCCTGCTGCAGCTTCCGGAAGGCGTTTTCGTTTTTGTATTCGGACAGGGTGGAAACAAGGGTGGCAATCAGGACCGCCGTCGCAATGCCGACGGTTTCATACCATTCAGTGTCACCGATGCCTGCCAGATAATGCAAAAAAACAAAAAACAGATTCAGAAGCAGGGCGACACATAGAATCCTGATCATCGGATCGCCAAAATTCTGAATCAATTTCTGAAGAAAGGTTTCTTTTTTCTGTTCTGTCAGGGTGTTGTCTCCGTACATTTCCCGGGACCGTCTGACCTGTTCATCGTTGAGTCCTGTAATTTTCATCGTACATTCCCCTTCTTCCTTCGCTCTAATCCTATTGTAGTCTCCCTGGTGCTTCCTGTCAAGAAATAACCAATGAAAATCCGACAAAAAAAGTCGGGAATTCCCGACAAAGTAAGGCGGCCTCCGAAGAAGCCGCCAAAAGTATGTAATTATTTCGAGGCGTCGGTTTCATTGACCAGCTTTTTCGCCAGTGTCATAACTTCTTTCCTCTGCTTTGGCGTCAGATTCCGAACAACGAAGAGCAGCTCCACTTCATATTTTGTAGTGGCGTGAGTGCGATACTTCAGAGTATCCTCTTCTTCAGTGGGAGCGCCGGAATGAATGTCTGCCACAGCGGTTTCCAGTTCATCCTCAATGCCTTCCAGCAGCTTGGTATAACTGATGTTATACACCTTGGCAATTTTGATCAGCGTGTTGATGTCCGGCTTTGTTTTTCCAGTCTCATAATAGGTGTAGGTTGAACGCTCAATTTTCAGACGATCCGCCACCTGCTGTTGCGTGAGACCGCACTCGTGCCTGTAAAACTTCAGCCAGTAAGATATCATACTATACATTAATAAAACCCCCTGTAAAATATTCTAGTTACCAACCACTCTCATTATACACTATTTTTTCGGATTTGTCACCATGTTTTTAGGGATTTTTTCAAATGTCACGAAATGCTGAAAAAAACGATTAATGATCTTCACAAATTTGATTGTTCTATCGAAAATTATGGAAAAAATATGAAACAATGTGAAAAAATTGCAAAAAATCAGTATTATCAAAATATGCTATATTACAGTGGTATCCAAAAAAAATGTGAAAGCAATTATTAAGTAATTATCACAAATAATTAGTTGCTCAGAATAGACTAGAAATAAAGTAAAAATTTTTTATAAAAAAACAGGAGAATAAAAAAGATGCCGGTTTTTCTTATCTGCTCACGTTTTCATGATAGATGATATCAATAAATGAAACTATTGATTAACTGCACAATTCTTCCAGTAATCGGTTTAGTGACCGGCGGTCCGTTACAGGAATTCCCTTTTTGATTTCCGTCTGATCGCAGGATGGGAGATTGCTGAGCAGCACCTCGCTGATAAAAAGTGGCGTATCATTACTTTTTGCGAATACACCCAGTCTGCCTTGATACTCCTTCAAAACATAGCCCTCTGTAGCTGCCTGTTCCGACTGTTCTGATTTCTCTGAAGATTCATACACAAGGACACTCTCTTCCGGAGTCTGTTCCTTTGCCTGATAAGGGGCCTGAAGGGATGTGAGAAGAATGCAGACCACGGCAGCAAGAGCGGTTATCCATATAAGAGCTTTCATCTTTCCGTCACCTCATTAAGTATTTTTGGGATAATTTGTGCAATTATTCACTAAGACATAAAGATTTTTTTTACAAAATATAGATATTCAACCCGTCTTCTTTTTTTATCAAAAAAATGATTCCATTTTTTTGATTTTATGGTATAATACTATAGGTGATTTATAAATTAATTGGCAAGTGATGTTTTTTTGTCAGAATGCTGTCCATACTATCGCTGACAGATGTTGCAGGCGAATTCCGAACAGGAGGGGTTCAGTTTATGAGAAAAACGGATATCAGTAAATACAGTGACGATACAGCTTATGTCAAGTCTCCGGTTTCGGTTTCTTCCGTTATCAGGGAGACACTTCGCATTATCGGTAAAATTTTTACCACTGTTTTTCTGGTAGCACTATTCACCGGGATTGTTGTGTCGGTTTCCGTTCTTTTGTATGTTGTGGATATTTCCAAGGAGCCGTCCAATATTAATCTGGCGGAACTGAAACTCAATGAAACCAGCCATGTCTATATTAAAAACAGTGAGGGTGTATGGGAGGAATACCGGGACCTGTATTCCACTGAAAACAGAGAATGGATTACCTTTGAAAAAATTCCCAAACAAATGAAGGATGCCCAGATTGCCATTGAGGACAAACGATTCTATGAGCATGACGGTGTTGACTGGTACAGAACCGGCGGTGCCGTGTTCAGCCTTATCACCGGCCGTGATGATTTTGGCGGCTCTACCATTACACAGCAGCTTATCAAGAATATTACCGATGATAATGAAGTGAGCATTACTCGTAAGCTGCGGGAAATTTTCCGTGCTATTAATCTGGAAAAGGAATATACCAAGGACGATATTCTGGAGGCATATCTCAATATTGTCAACTATGGCAACGGCTGCCGTGGCGTACAGTCTGCGGCTAAGCTCTATTTCCACAGCAATATCAAGAAATGCTCTCCCTGTCAGTGTGCCGCTATTGCCGGCATTACCCAGAACCCCTACGCCTATGACCCGCTGGTGTTTCCGGAAAGAAACAAGGAGCGCCGTGAAATCGTTCTGGGAGAAATGTATTCCCAGGGAATGCTGACCGAAAACGAATATAATGACGCTCTCAAAGAGTCTGAGAACCTGAAATTCTATGGATATCTCGAAGACGACGATGACAGCGAGGACGGCAACGAGGATAATGATGAAAAATCCAAGGAATGGAACTGGTATGATGACCGTCTGTTCCGTGATGTTTCCAGAGACCTGTCAGTAGCCAAGCACATCACTCTTGCCGAAGCCGAATATATGATCTACAACCACGGACTGAAAATTTACAGTGCGATGGACAGTAGGGCCCAGGAAATTGCCGAGAAAAAGGTGCTGGAGTGGAAAACCCCCTATGATAAAAAACTGGATATCGGCTATATGATGATCGACCCCACTGACGGACGAGTGCTGGCTACGGTCGGCGGCCGTGAGCAAAGAGACGGACGGCTGCTGTGGGATAATGCTTCTCAGTCAGCATTGCAGCCTGGTTCCACTATCAAGCCGTTGACCTCCTATACGCTGGCACTGGAGGATAAGAGAATCAATTACTCCTCTCTGATTATGGATGCTCCCATTGATGACTGGAGCTATTCAATTGAAGGCTACAGGATACCGGGTCCCAGTAACTGGTACGATGGGTACTACGGTAATATTACTGTGAACAGGGCACTGAATATCTCCTCCAACGGCGCCACCGTCAGCGTTCTGAAAAAGGTGGGAATGGAAAAAGCCTATCAGTTCCTGACCCATTCGCTGAATTTTCAGCATCTGGATGCTGAAAAGGACAAGGATAATCTCGCCGGACTTTCTATCGGCGGTTTTTACGGCGGTACGACTGTCGAAGAAATGACGGCCGCTTACGCTATGTTCTGTAATGAAGGCTATTACTACACTCCCTACACCTATTACAAGGTGCTGGACAAAGACGGAAATGTTCTGCTGGATAATAGTGACAGAGGAAGGCCTGACCGGGCTATTTCTCCCGAAACCGCAACGATTATGAACCGCTTGCTGTCTGATGTCGTGAATTCCGGCGGTGAAGCCCTGGGCTACCGGGCTGCCATTGAAGGCTGGGATATTATCGGAAAAACCGGTACCACAGACAACTCTAATGACAACTGGTTTGTCGGTGCATCTCCCTATGCGGTGGCCGGCATCTGGGCGGGACATTCCACTCCCTCCGCAATTGCTGAGGAGGAACAAAGCGCCGTCCATGTCCTTTGGCATGATATTATGCAGGAATACCTAAAGGGCAAGGAGAAAAAGACCTACAGCCTTGCCGGTACGGTAGAGCAGCATTATTTCAAAAAGACAACCGGTGAGCTGGTGGCCTATGATGCCGGACAGGAAATGTGGACAGGATATTATACCCACGACAATCTGCCGGAGTATGAGAAGATTCCTACCAAGAAACCGGAAGAAAGCAATCCGGAGGAATCCTCCAATCCGGAAGAGTCCTCTCAGACAGAAGAATCCTCCGGTACTGGAGAAAGCTCCGGAACAGGAGAAAGCTCCGGAACAGAAGAAAGCTCCGGAACAGGAGAAACCTCCGAATGGGAGGAAGAGTCTGTTCCGGTGGAAGAAAGCTCCGAACCTTCCGAAGAGCAGTCTTCGGACATCGAGGAAGAATCCTCCTATCAGCAGAGTGAGGATACTCCCGTGGAAGACAGCTCGGAGGAACCTGTTGAGGATTCTACGGAGGAACCTGTCTGAGTGCTGACAGCAGTTCCTTCCTGAACAGATAAAGCGAACCTCTGCCTTCTGCCATGCAGGAGAGCAGGTGATTGAAGAAACCAAGAAGATAAGGAGAGCAAAATATGGTACAGGCGGCAGTTATGGGCTATGGAGTAGTAGGCTCCGGTGTGGTGGAGGTGCTGACAGAGCATCGGGATAGTATTGCCAAACGAACAAAAGAGGAAATCGGCATTAAATATATTCTTGATATCAGGGATTTTCCCGATAGCCCTTTTCATGATAAGTTTACCAAATCCTTCGATGACATTCTCCTGGATGATGAGGTCAGAGTGGTTGCCGAGGTGATGGGTGGCGTTCATCCTGCCTATGAATTTACCAAACAGTGTCTGGAACACGGCAAGAGTGTGGTAACCTCTAATAAAGAGCTGGTGGCCACCAAGGGAGCGGAGCTTCTTCGCATTGCCAAGGAAAACAATGTCAACTATCTTTTCGAGGCCAGTGTGGGCGGCGGCATTCCGATTATCCGTCCGCTGAGTCAATGCCTGGCAGCCAATGATGTCATTGAGGTTGCAGGTATTCTGAACGGAACAACCAATTTTATTCTGACCAAAATGATCCGGGAAAATATGTCCTTTGAGGATGCTCTTGCCATGGCACAGCAGCTTGGCTATGCCGAAAGAAATCCCGCAGCCGATGTGGAGGGACATGATGCCGGCAGAAAAATCTCCATTCTTGCATCTCTTGTCTATGGCAAGCACGTTTATCCTGAATATGTTCATACTCAGGGGATTACCCGGATTACACTTCAGGATGTTGCCTATGCGGCCTCCTGGGGAGGCGTGATCAAGCTGATCGGTCAGGTGAAGCGTCTGGAGGATCAGACCCTTGACATCACCGTTGAGCCTATGTTGATAGAAAAGTCCAGCCAGCTTGCCAATGTGGATGATGTGTTCAACGGAATTCTGGTACGTGGTGATTCCACCGGAGATGTGGTATTTTATGGAAAAGGTGCCGGAAAGCTGCCGACTGCCAGTGCAGTTGTGGCTGATATTATGGACTGCGTCAAGCATCTCAAAAAGAGAAAATATCTGGATTGGGTTGACGGCGATGCTTCTCTGGTCAAACCCTATACCCAGACGGTGTATGCCTCCTATCTCAGAGTTGAGAGCCAGCTTGATAAGCAAAAAATCATTGCTGCTGTTTCCGATGTATTTTCCGATGTCCGTGAAATTGTCCGGGCAAATTCCGACGATCAGGAGCTTGCTTTTGTGACAGGAGACATGGTTGTCGCTGATCAGGAAAAGGCCGTTGCTGCGATCGAGGCAACCGGTATCCATGTTTTGTCTAAAATCCGTATTGCGGATTTTTAATAAATAATTTGGAGGAGAGAAAATGAGTCTTATCGTACAAAAATTCGGAGGAAGCTCAGTCGCTAACGCGGAGAGAGTCTTCAATGTTGCCAGAATTGTTACGGATACATACAAACAGGGCAATCAGGTTGTCGTTGTCGTATCCGCACAGGGTGACACTACAGACGATCTTATCGACAAGGCCAATGAGATCAATCCGGATGCTTCAAAAAGAGAAAAGGATATGCTGTTAGCGGCGGGTGAACAGATTTCTATTGCTTTATTGGCAATGGCCATCGAAAAGCTGGGTTATCCCGTTGTATCTCTTCTGGGCTGGCAGGCAGGTTTTCAGACAACCTCTGCTTATACATCCGCAAGAATCAAAAGAGTCAGAACCGACAGGATTGTTAAGGAGCTTGACAAGAAAAATATTGTCATTGTGGCAGGCTTCCAGGGTGTCAATCGTTACGAGGATGTTACCACCCTCGGCCGCGGCGGTTCCGATACCAGTGCGGTAGCCATTGCTGCTGCCATGCATGCCGATCTTTGTCAGATTTATACGGATGTAGAAGGTGTGTACACCGCCGACCCGAGAAAGATTCCCAATGCCCGGAAGCTGAAAACAATTTCCTATGATGAAATGCTTGAGCTTGCTACCCTGGGCGCACAGGTTCTGAATAACAGAAGCGTAGAAATGGCTAAAAAATACAATATCGAGCTGGAGGTGCTTTCCAGTCTGACCAAAGTACCCGGCACTATCGTTAAGGAGGCAGCTAAAATGGAAAAAATGTTAATCAGTGGTGTTGCAAAAGACACAAATGTAGCCAGAATTTCAGTTGTAGGTGTACCGGATAATCCGGGTCTTGCGTTCAAGATGTTCTCCAAGCTCTCATCCAAGAACATCAATATTGATATCATTCTTCAGTCTATCGGCCGTGACGGTACAAAGGATATCTCCTTTACCGTTGCCAGAGACAATGCCAAGGAAGCTGCTGCTGCCATGGAGGAATATGTGGCTACCGTGGGCGGTAAAACCGTTCTGGTAGATGAAAATGTTGCCAAGATTTCTATTGTCGGTGCCGGAATGGAGAGCCATGCCGGTGTTGCTACTAAAATGTTTGAGGCTCTTTATGATGCCCAGATCAATATCCGCATGATTTCTACCAGTGAAATCAAGGTTTCTGTTCTGATTGACGAGAAGAATGCAGATGCAGCCGTTGCTGCAATCCACTCCAAGTTCTTTGATATTGACAACTAATCGCAACATCAATTTAATAGACGGTTTCATAATGCGAATAGTTTTCCGCTGAAAATAAATTGATCAAACATTTTTCGGAAAAAAACAATTTGCCCGGCACAGCGATCTGATGAAGCTGTGTCGGGCTTTTTTGACATTTGGGTAATCTTATATTGTTACCTGAATCCGTGAAATTCAAGTTGCAAAATAAGGCTGAAATACCGATAAACACTGATTCTTCAGCAAAAGTTTCAGTGCTTGAATT
>CACYCV010000096.1 GCA_902772955.1 uncultured Ruminococcus sp. | reverse complement strand
GCGCATCTTACCACGATGAGCGTGTTTTCCCTTGCGGTGGCAAAGATCTGCGGCGTGCCGGTGAGAATCTGTCACGGACACAATACCGCCTGCAAAGGCGAAACGAAAAAGAATCTGCTCAAGTACATGCTTCGTCCCTTCAGCAGGACATTTGCCACGCATTATTTTGCATGTTCCCATTATGCCGGAAAATGGCTCTTCGGTAAAAAAATAGAAACATCTGAGCGCTTCAGGGTGATTCCCAATGCCGTTGACGCCGCAAAATTCAGATTCAACGGGGAAATCCGGCGGGAAGCACGCAAGGAGCTTGGCGTTGAGGATAAACTTGTGATAGGCCTCATCGGAAGATTTGCCTATCAGAAGAATCACGCCTTTCTGATGGATGTTTTCAGGGAGGTGCTGCGGAAAAACAGCCGCGCCGTTCTTCTGCTGGTGGGTGAAGGTTCGCTTGTGAACGAGGTAAAGCAAAAGGTTCACGACATGGGGCTGGATGCATCCGTGCGATTTTTGGGTGTGAGAGAAGACGTTGACAGGCTCTACCAGGCGTTTGATGTGTTCTGTCTGCCCTCGCGGTATGAAGGTCTGCCCGTCGTAGGGGTGGAAGCCCAGATTTCGGGAGTGCCGTGCGTATTCTCCGGCACGATGACGGAGGAAACCGCGTTCACCGACAGCGTGACGTTTGTGAATCCGGAGCAGAGCGCGGAGCAATGGGCGCAAATCATACTGGAATGTGCCGTAAAAGACAGAAACATAATCCAAAATGCCGGTACATTTGAAATATCAGATCAAGCCAGAGAATTAGGACGGTTTTATGAATTTGCTATCGAACAAACAGAATGACGCGGGGGTACGCGATAAACTGATTTTCCTGTTTGCCGTGGTATCCTTCTGCTTTCCCAAAGCCGGCACGGCGACAGCAGGACTTCCTTTGACGGTCTCCATGTTTTTGTTTTTATCCGCATTGGCTGCAAACGCAAGGGAACTGTCAAAAAAGCAGTTTACGCTGGCCTATGCGATCCTCTTCATAATCATGGGCGTAAGCAGCATTATCACTGTTCTGCTGAATCTCGGCAATATAACCGCCATGAATATCGCTTATATACTGGTGCTTCTGTCCTCTCCGCTGACATATCAGCTCGGACTGAAATTTGATTTGAGTCAGTCTAAAATAATCGTCTCCGCAGCCCTGATTTTCCTGGGGAGTTTTTCGCTGGTTCAATGGATATTCGGCGTCAGGGAAACCGCCGTTGCCGGACTCACAATTGCCTTCGGTGAGGATTACGCAAAAAAACAAATTATCAGAGAGGGAATCGGAATATCGAAAATTCCATCCACTTATCAGAACGGAACGCTTCTCGCTCCTTTTCTGATTATCGGCATCGCGTTTCTTCTGGAGATAAAGAATAAAACCAGATCTGCTTATTTTGCCATCGTGCTTGGAATCATCGGTCTGATACTTTCCGGTTCGCGTTCCTCGATTTTTGCCGTTGTCTGTATTCTTCCTGTTCTGCTGTTCCGGGTAATCAAAAGGGCGCAGGACCGGCAGCTCCGTCTGATTGTCATGGCATTTTCACTGCTTCCGACGGCTGTAGTGCTGCTGGCTCTTTTTTCAAATTCTTTCTTGAAGGGATTAACAGGTTATATTTTTGAAATTTATATCGGATTTACGCAAAGCGACACGACCTTCTCCGGCAGAACCGTTCAATGGACGGATTTTATTTCCATCATCCTGACGCTGGATACAGGGGGGCTGTTCCGGTTTATGTTCTCCGGTATTCCGTGAAATGAAGGAGATCATATGGAAGGTCTGTTTCTTCTGATGAAGCTGTACGGGGTAACGGTCTTTTCTTTGTTTGCGGCTTTTATTGTCTCCTTCTTCCGGAAGTTCCGCAGGCTGCCCTGTATAGGCTGCGCGCTGCTGGTTCTCTTTGTTATTTTCATGATAGACGGTTCCGTTTTTTATCCCCCGACGCTGATGAATATTTTCCTGATTCTGGGAATGTCAAAGCCGTTTCTTGATCAGACTGAAATAATGGAAAACGAGGAATTGATAATATGAACAAAGCCGTAATACTGTCCGCCAAATATGCCCCCGGGCATTTCTCGCATATGCTTGCCTATGACAGGCTGTTCCGCGCCATAGGCTGCCAGCCGACAATGCTCCTTGACGACGGATACGAAAGCTTTCAAAAGGACTATACCGGGTATCATTACACCACCTTCAAAGAAATACGCTCTGTTCAGGCTAACATTCTGCTGATTTACAACATGTCAACCAAAGATGTAAAGTATATAAGAATACTCAAAAAAAACAACCCGGACATCCTGTTTATTTTCTGCATGTATTACCATGACGGCCTGTTCTTCTACCTTCTTTACCTTTTCGTCGTTTGCGGTTATATGTGGATCGAAAAAGACAAGCTCCTCGAAATGCTGGATAAAATGACTCATCCGAAAGAGAAAAAACACGGTAAAGTATAG
>CACYCV010000095.1 GCA_902772955.1 uncultured Ruminococcus sp. | reverse complement strand
GGAACGCTTCGCTGCGCCTTTGCATAGAAATGAACTTCCCGTTTAGTTTTCAATCCGAAGGGTTGCAGTGGGCGACCGGAAAGCCCCTGCGTACACCGGACGGCGGGTACCGCTTCTGAACGATTGCATTTTGCAAGTTTTCCTTTGACCGGAAGAACGCTACGCAAGCCTCTCCTGACAAGGGGAGGTGCCACGGCGTAAGCCGTGACGGAGGGGCTGATAAGGCAACATACTTCACTAAACAATAAAACCGGATGTAAAACAGATTTGTCAAGTTGACCGCGGGGGCATTCCCACCTGCCAATTGATCTTTCTCCCTTTTATAACAGCAAAAGTCATCGTGAAACGCAAAGCATTTATTCCCCTCCTGAAGGGCGGATGCATATCATGGAACAGTAGGGGAACCTCTCTGTCTGCCGGAAATGGAATGTTTTTTGTCCAAAGAAATTGCAGCGGCAGTTGTTCAGGGAGTCTGATGTGTTTTCGGGGGGTGAAATCATGGAATGGATTGGAATAATACTGCTATCGGTGGCACTGAGCCTGGATGCAATGGGGATCGGCATATCCTGCGGCGTGGCCGGGGTTCGTATTCCTCCTGCGGCAAGGATTATTATTCATCTGACGTCCTTTTTATGTACCACGATTGCCGTGGCTGCAGGGGGGCTCTTGCAGGGTACCTTCTCTCAGACGATGGGCAGGGTTGCGGGAGGCTGTCTGCTTTGTGCTCTGGGACTGTATATGCTTCTGAAAGGAGTTTCATCGGGAAACAAGCGCGCTACCCGACCTGGAGCTGAGGATGGCTGCATGACTTCCGGCAAAATTGGCGGTACCCGGGCAGCAGTCATTGGCATAGTTCTGTCGGCAGATTCCTTTGCGGCAGGACTGAGTCTGGGAACGATGACTATGGCAGCGGCTGCCATTCCGGTGCTGTGTGCCCTGTTTCAGACGGTGTTTTTGCTGCTCGGTGAAAAGGGTGCAACATGGATGCAGGGACTGGGGGAAAAATTTTTTGCGTTTTTTTCGGCTTTTTCCGGGACCGTTCTCGCCGGGGCAGGCGTAATGCGTCTAATTTTTTAAAATTATACTATTTGTAGAAAATGAGCTGCTGTCTGCTGCGAGTCAGGCGGCAGCCTTTTAATTGTCAGACAGAATGGGATGGGAAAATGGTGTTTTTTGGATTACCCTTTTTGCACAAAATTGTTGGTGAATTCTTATACAATCAACTGAAAATCGGACAGGAATATACTTTGTGTATTTTGACAGATTTTTTGTCGTATTTTGGTTTTGTAAGAGAGTTCAATGCAAAAATCCACAATAAATTCGTCAGGCTGAAACGATTTTCAATTGGTTTGCAAAATATCTATAGATAATATGACTAACAAAAAAGTGGACATTATGTTTAAAATATGCTGTTTAAAATATACTAAATTACCAAAAGCAAAAAAAATAGACGTCAGATCACACAAAACATGAATCTTAAATTTATGAATACTAATAAAATTGACAATATGCCGTTGAAATTGCGTGTTTCCTGTGTTATTATTAATACAGCGGCGGAGTAATGTCGATATTTTGTGTTGCAAAAATACCAGAATGCCGATGTTTTACGCCTTGGGCACGGGTGCGTGCAAAACAGAAAATATTTTAAAGAAAGAGGGTCATTATTATGGCAAGTAAATCAAAAAGAATTGTTGCTTTGCTTTTGACGGCAATGATGGCTACGACGGCGCTTGTCGGATGTAGCAGTGAGGAAGATAGCGGCAGCTCTTCTTCTGGTTCTAAGAAGGATAACAGTTCCGCAGCAGAAGCCAGCAAATCAGACACCAGCAAGAGCGAGACAAGTCAGGAATCCTCCGGTGGAAAAGGCATCGACTTTGATGACGAAGCGGTTATGACCGAAATCAGAGATCAGCTGGCCAATGAGGCTTCCAAAAAGGGAAGCAAGACCATTACTCTCAGGCTCTGGTGTGCCGGCGATGACCTCGCCTTTGAGAAGTCTCTGGTCAAGGAATTCCAGGAGAAGTTTGCAGATACCAGCGGCAGATATGAGTGGAAGATTACAACTGTTACCAAGGGCGAAGATGAGGCAGGCGGTAAGGTTCTGGAAGCTCCGAAGAAGGCTGCTGACGTATTTAACTTTGCA
This sequence comes from uncultured Ruminococcus sp., assembly GCA_902772955.1. Taxonomy (GTDB): domain Bacteria; phylum Bacillota; class Clostridia; order Oscillospirales; family Acutalibacteraceae; genus UBA1213. Next base: position 6,291 of record CACYCV010000095.1, on the reverse strand, counting down.
GACGACCAGCTGGCTGACCTGAATACGGCAAGCGCTATCTCTACTGTTCCTGAGTTCTACAGAAGCGCTGTTGAGGGTGAAAACAGTGCTGACGCAATCGCCGTCAGCAAGATCGGTAACGATCTGTTTGCTTATCCGAAGACCTCCGACAACGGTTTCTTCCTGTATTATGATAAGAGAATTCTCACTGACGACGATGTTAAGGAATTTGACACCATGATTTCCAAGTCTGCTGCCGCAGGCAAGAACGTTTACATGAACCTCAGCGGTCCGTGGTATAATGCAGGCTTCTTCTTTGCAGCCGGCTGTACGATTGAATTCAGAAACGGTGTGCAGACCGCTACTCTGGATACACCCGAAGGCCTCAGCGCCGCAAAGGCAATGTGCCATCTGGCAGAGAGCCAGGGCAAGGGCTTTATCGGCTCTCCCGGAACCCTGAGCGATAACGCCTATGTATCTCAGGGCTTTGCTAACGGCGAGCTTTCTGCTGCTGTTATCGGTACCTGGGAAGGTCCTGCTATCAAGAAGGCGATCGGTGAAGAAAATGTCGGCGCTGCCAAGCTGCCCACCGTTCTGATGGGTAATGAGCAGAAGCAGCTCCACTCCTTCGGCGGCTATAAGCTTATCGGCGTCAACGTATTCACAGATTATCCGTTTGCGGCTCATACCCTGGCATACTTCCTCCATAGCGAGAAGTCTCAGATCAAGAGATATAACACCAGAGGCCTGATCCCCACCAACAATAAGGCAACCTCCAATGAGAAGATCAAGAAGGATCCTGCTTTCCAGGCAATTGCTGACCAGAGAACCTATGCGCATGCACAGGGCAAGTCCGTTGGCGGTATCTACTGGGGTGCCGGCACAGGCTCCGTTGGCGGCGATATCGTTAACGCCAAGGGCAAGCTTTCTGATGATGAGCTGATGGCAAAGCTCAAGGGCTGTGTTGAAAATATGAAGAAGTCCTGATTGACTTTATTAAGACTATTCATAGTGAAGCATTGCTTTGCTGAGCATCGACAGAGGCAAACGGTCGGAGAGTGATCCGACCGTTTTGCATCCTGTCAGTCAGAAAATCAGTAGACAAAAAGGAGTTGTATATGGATGGACTATCTTGACTATGTCCAGATGACCAAAGCACAGCGATTTGCCTACAAGTTAAAGTCCTTTTTTGCCGGCATTCCGGGAGCTATCGTCAAGTTCTTTAAGATGATTGGTTATTTCATCAAAAAGTTCTTTGTGGGAATTGGCAATTTCTTCAAGAATTTCGGAATTCGGTTTGCAAAAGGTGATGCAGGTACAAAGCTGTCCTATGTTGTAATGGGCGCCGGAAATATGCTCCACGGACAGGTTATCAAGGGCTTGCTGTTCCTGATAGCAGAAGTGGGATATATTTTCTTCATGATTTCCTTCGGCGCACATTATATTTCCAGAATTTATGTCAGCAAATTGGTTCGTATTCAGTGGCAGCCCACCAACTACGAATACAGTGACGGTACTAACGTCAACCTGTATCGTTATGGTACCGGTGTTATCGGTAAAGAGGTTGCTGAGTATGCAAAGGATAAGTATTCCGGTACATACATTGCCAACAAGAATACTCTGGATGACTCCAGCCAGATTTTGCTGTTCTTCATTCTGACGATGATCGTTACGGTTGCGTTTATCGCTCTCTACATTGCAAATACCAAGAGCGCTTATGCAACCCAGGAGCTGCGTGCTCAGGGCAAAAAGCCGGAATCCTTCGGCCAGGAAATGAAAAACTTCCTGGATTCCAAGTTCCACATTACCCTGCTCGTTCTTCCGATTCTCCTGCTGGTTATGTTTACGATCCTGCCGATTATCTTTACGGTGTTCATGGCGTTTACCAACTACGATAAAGACCATGCCTCACCGTATAAGCTATATCAATGGGTTGGTATGAAAAACTTTGCAGACGTATTCTTCGCAGACGCCAAGAAGTCACAGACCTTTGGCCTGATCCTTGTATGGACCCTGACCTGGGCGTTCTTTGCAACCTTCACTAACTACATTATGGGTATTATCGTTGCCCTGCTGATTAATAAGAAGGGCATTAAGTTCAAAGGCTTCTGGAGAACCATGTTCGTTGTTACGGCGGCTGTTCCTCAGTTCGTAACCCTGCTGGTCATGAAGCTCCTCCTCGATGATAAGGGCGGTGCTATTAACAGAGCTCTCGGAACGGAGTACCCATTCTTGTCAGAATGGGCAAATGTCACGATCATTATCGTAAACGTGTGGATCGGTATTCCATATACGATGCTGATTTCCTCCGGTTTGCTCATGAACATCCCCGAAGATCTTTACGAAAGTGCTCGTATCGACGGTGCAAATGCTGTTCAGCAGTTCACCAAGATTACCTTCCCCTACATTTTCTTCGTTACGACACCTTACCTGATCCAGACATTCGTTGGCAATATCAACAACTTCAACGTTATCTTCTTCCTTACAAACGGTGGACCGGAAGATCCGACGAAGTATTCCAACAAGGCAGGTAAAACTGACTTGCTTGTAACATGGTTGTATAAGTTGACGGTTGATGATAAGAACTATCGATTGGCGGCGGTCATCGGTATCTTGGTATTTATTGTTTGCGCAGTTGGTTCGCTGATTGCCTTCAATATGTCCAAAGCAGCAAAGAATGAGGAGGAATTCTCATGAGTAAATCAAAATCGACTGAAATGCGCACGGGTTATGCTGCTAAAAGAAAGATGGTCAATGCCATTGTCTACATCGTTCTGGCAATTATGGTGGCCATTTGGCTGTTCCCGATTCTGTGGTTGGTTCTGCAATCCATGAATACCGTAGACAGCGTATCCACGCAGCTCTTCCCCAAGGCATTCACCATCAAGCATTATCAGACTTTGTTTGTTGACCCGATTGTTCCTTATGGCAAATGGATTACCAACACCTTCATCGTTGCTGTTTTCTCTTGCGTAATTTCTACCCTCTTCATTCTGATGGTCAGCTATGCGCTGTCCCGTCTCCGTTTCAAAAGCCGTAAAAAGCTGTTGAACATCGGTCTGATTCTCGGTATGTTCCCTGGCTTTATGTCCATGGCTGCAACCTACAACATCATGGAAGTCTTCCATCTGGATTCCCAGCTGGCTGCTCTTGTCATTATTTATTCCGCAGGTTCCGGCCTTGGCTATCAGATTGCAAAGGGCTTTTTTGATACCATTCCGAGATCACTGGACGAGGCTGCCCGTATCGACGGTGCAACCAGTAACAGAATTTTCTGGGTTATTATCCTTCCGTTGTCTAAGCCGATTATTGTATATACCGCATTGACCACCTTCCTTGGTCCGTGGGCAGACTACATTTTCGTCAGCTACTTCATGAAGGATAAGGCAGACAACTTCAACGTTGCTGTTGGTCTTTATAACCTGACAACCAAAGAGTACATCGACAGATACTTCACAACCTTCTGTGCAGGTGCTGTTCTGATTGCTATTCCGATTACGATTCTTTTCGTAATTATGCAGAGATTCTACGTTGCCGGCGTAACAGGCGGTGCTGTAAAGGGTTAATGCACAATATCAAAGCAGGGATGCGTTTGCTCCCTGCTTTCTTATTAGGAAAATGAAATGCCCAATGCGTTTAATGAACAAAAAGGAGATGCCCTATGAAAAAACATCAGCTTACAGCGCTTCTGCTGACGATCAGTCTGCTCTCATCGGCTACTCTGGCCGGATGCGCAAAAAAGGATGAAACAACATCCACAGCCTCCACCGTGACTGAGACATCAAAGGATTCTTCTTCAAAGGATTCTTCGGAGGAATCGTCCGAAGAGGATGACGGTCTGATTCCCAAGGATGGCGGCTTTACTACAGTATCCTATCAGTTTTCGGAGGATCAATACAGAACCTTCTATGAAATTTTCCCTTATTCCTTCTACGACTCCGACGGGGACGGAATCGGTGATCTCAACGGTATTACAGAAAAGCTGGATTATCTGAATGACGGCGATACCACCAAAACCGGTGACCTTGGTATTGACGGTATCTGGCTGATGCCCATTATGCAGTCACCCTCCTACCATAAATATAATGTTGCCGATTATTATACGGTTGACAAAGCCTATGGTACCAACGATGACTTTAAAAAGCTGTTGGATGAGGCACACAAGAGACACATTAATGTCATTATTGACCTGGTCATTAACCATACCTCCCGGGAGTGTGAGTGGTTCCAGAAGGCACTGGAGGAGTTGAAGGAAGGTAAAACCGACGGTTACGCCGAGTATTATCACTTTGAGGAAAACCGTACGGACGATGGCTGGCGGAAGGCCGGTGTCGGCGATTGGTACTATGAGGGCGATTTTGATGACGATATGCCTGATCTGAACCTGAAAAACCCGGCAGTCAGAGAAGAGCTGGAAAAAATCGTTAAATTCTGGCTGGATATGGGTGTCGATGGTTTCCGTCTGGATGCAGTCATGTGGTTTGAGAGCATTGAGGGTAAAAAAGGACAGCATGATGATGCCGGCTCTATTGAAGACCTGAAATGGCTCTATCAGTACGCCAAGACCGTAAAACAGGACGTTTATATGGTTGGCGAATGCTGGTCAGACAGTCCCAATACCATTGCGGATTATTATAAATCCGGTCTGGACAGCTTCTTCAATTTTCAGGCTCAGGGTGCCAAGGGCCGTATCGTAACCCGTGTCAATGCACAGAATGCGGCCGGTTATGTGGAATTCCTGGAGAGCTGGCAGAACCAGATTGACGCCAACAATCCGGATGCCATTGATGCCAAGTTCCTGTCCAATCATGATACCGTCCGGTCGGCGGAATTCCTTTTGACAGAAACCAAAAAACGTCTGGCAGCGATGCTTTATCTGATTTCACCCGGTAATCCCTTTATCTACTATGGAGAAGAAATCGAGGCTGCGGGTGTCAATCCTCCGGATCCGGACGTCAGAAGAGGTATGTACTGGTCGACTCTGGATGCCAAGGGATATGTACCGAAAATCCCCGGCGGAACCAAAATGGACGAGGAACCGGAAATCTCCGTCGAAGCCGCCCAGAAGGATCCGGATTCACTTCTGAACTTCTATAAGCGTCTGATTGTCCTGCGGAATCAGAATCCGGAAATTGCCCGCGGCAAGATCAAGCCCGTTTTGTTTGGTGACGATAAGACAACGGTGGCCGGCTATGTTTCCGTCTATAAGAAATCCGCTGTTTTTGTGCTGTTCAATTTGGGCAAAACCTCTGAAACGGTGGAGATTCCCAAGGATACCTTTACTGTCAGCAAGGTCAGCGGCTATGTTCTTGGCCATGTGAAAGACGAAGCAAATGACAAGTCCTACAGCGATGAAATCAAACTGGACGGTCAGAAATTGACCATGCCTGCCGAGAGTGTCTTTGTGCTGCGGTGATATTTTTCTGCCATTCCAACTGACCAGGCAGCGCTTTTATCAACAGAATGATTTTTCAAAACTGGTGCCCTTCCCGCTTTTTGTTTTCCGGGAAGGGCATCTGCTTGGTTTAGTGATTCATTATTGTTCAGACACCGGTGTTTCGCGCTCTGTGCAGTGCCCCTCAGGGGGACTTTTGCGAAAAAGTCCCCTAAGGCTCTCGCCTGTCGGCTTGGTTGGTCCTTCTCAGCCGTTGGCTGAGGGAGATCCGCACCCCCCGTAAAACGAACTTGGCAAAGCATTTCGTTGGTCAAAAGAAAGCCACTCCGGAGCAGCGTGTCAGCGTTGTGTAGGATGTTCCCGTGGGCAGCTTGATAAATTCGTTTTACATCCGGTTTTACTGATTAGTTGAGTATTTAACTCTTCCATGATACATAGTACTGAAAGTTAGCGAACACATCAGGTGTATGCAGGGGGAATTTCCGGTCATCCCCTGTCCCCCTTTGGGTGAACAATCAATGAGGAAAATTCATATCCAAGTCTATTTTCCCAGCAGCTTATGCTGCTGGGAAGGGAGTAAGAAAAGTTGGTGGCTTCGCCCCAAAGCTCCTTTGGTGTTTCGCTGTCTGCGGACAGCGACCAGAGGTTCCACTCCATGGACCCCGCAGCCTTTGAAAAGGCTGGCGAAACTTTTGTGTTTGCGAAGCGTTCTTCCGGTTATTCCGCCATCATTCAGACATCGGGTGCAGGGACTGCGTTCCTGCCGAGGGTTCCAAGGGACGAGAAGTCCCTTGATGGGGTTCGGGGCAAAGCCCAAAGATTGAATGGAAGGTTAGTGTAAAATAATTCTGGGGAAAATGCCCGGTCATAACACAACCACCCCAAAGCGGCGCGTTAGCGTCGTGTGGGGTGGAAGC
>CACYCV010000094.1 GCA_902772955.1 uncultured Ruminococcus sp. | reverse complement strand
GGAGCGCTCTGGAGCGGTTCTTTTTTGCCCGGAAGGACGCTTTGCAAGCCTCTCCTTATTAATTTCCCGCCCGAAGGGGTGCAGGGGACGGCAGAGTGCCTCCGCTGTCGATTCGCGGCGCGTGACCGCGCGGGACGATTCGCGTCGCGCTCCACTCCGTTCCGCTCGTTTGCGCCGTGTCTATACTTTTTGGCAGCGGCTTGGCAAGTTTCGTTTTCGGGGTTCTTAGGGGGACTTTTTCGCAAAAGTCCCCCTAAGTCGCACTCCGCAGAGTGCGAAACTCCATAGGGGTTTGGGGCGAAGCCACCAACTTATCTTACTCCCTTCACAGCAGCAAAAGCTGCTGTGAAAATACTATCCTACAAATAATTATACTCTTTAACATGGATTGCCGTGGCAGGAAAAATACCGGAACAAAAATGTTTCATGTGAAACATTTCCGGAGGGTATTCAAACCGAGAGAAATATGCTATAATAAGACAAACAAAAAAGAAACAGGAAATGATGTTATGAACTCAGAACGGCGCCGGATCACATGCCGGCAATTTGAAGAAGAACGGGCACTTTATCATTTATCGGATGCGGAAATACTCCACTGTACTTTTGCAGGAGCAACAGACGGAGAATCAGCCTTGAAGGAAGCAAGACAGATTACGGTTTCCGATTCCACCTTTGCCCTGCGCTATCCTCTTTGGCATGTCAGGAAATTGAGTCTGGATCACTGCCGGTTTCAGGAAACTGCCAGAGCTGCTCTGTGGTATTGTGAGCAAGGCAGTCTGGAATCCTGTGAACTTCATGGTATCAAAGCTCTGCGGGAATGCCATGATTTCCGGATTGCTCATAGCATCATTGATTCGGAGGAATTCGGATGGAAATGCAAAAACATCCGGATGACGGACTGCAAGCTCCGGTCCGAGTATCTCTTTTTTGACAGCAGGAATATTGAATTGCAGCAAATTGCCATGACGGGAAAATATTCCTTTCAATATATTGACGGCCTGACCATCCGTCAGTCACAGCTTGACACCAAGGATGCCTTTTGGCACAGCAAAAATGTGGTGGTCAGAGATTCTGCAATCAAAGGAGAATATCTGGGATGGTATTCGGAAGGGCTGACCTTGATTAACTGTACAATCGAAGGTACCCAACCCTTTTGCTATTGTAAGAACCTGCAGCTGATGAACTGTCGGATGCAGGGATGCGATCTGTCTTTTGAATACTCTGACGTGCAGGCTTCTGTCATCGGAAAAATTGATTCGGTAAAAAATCCGTTGTCAGGAATCATTGTTGCCGATGAAGTGGGTGCCGTTCTGATGGAGGATGCGGTGATAAGCTGCAGCGGCAAGGTGGAACTCCGCAGCAAAAAATCTGCGGATTCGTCAAAGTGAAAGGATATATTATTGCACTTCCGGAAGGTTCATGCTATAATAAACGGTGTACTAAAAAGGAAAGAGTCATTTGGAGGGAATAATTTGGGAAAGATTATTGCAGTAACAAACCAGAAGGGCGGCGTAGGAAAAACCACTACGGCAGTCAATACGGCTGCGGGGGTTGCTAAGCTGGGAAAAAAAGTCCTTCTGATCGATACGGATCCTCAGGGAAACGCAACCAGCGGCGTGGGAGTGGACAAACGCTCTGTCAACTATTCGTCCTATCATGTGATGATAGATAATGTCAAAGCGAAGGATGCCATCGTCAAAACGAAATTTGAAGGGCTGGATCTGCTGCCCTCCAGTATGGACCTGGCAGCGGCGGAAATTGAACTGGTGGATCTTGAAAAAAGAGAGGCCAAACTCAAAAATGCGTTGGCCCCCATCAAGGCGGAGTATGATTATATTTTTATTGATTGTCCTCCCTCATTGGGACTGATTACTACCAATGCGTTTTGTGCGGCAGATACACTGCTGGTGCCGATTCAGCCGGAATATTATGCACTGGAGGGACTCTCTCAGCTGATGGGTACCGTGCGAAAGGTCAAACGGCGGTATAACCAATATCTGGATATTGAAGGCGTATTGCTGACAATGTACGACGGCAGACTGAATCTGACGCAGCAGGTGGTAGAGGAGGTTAAAAAATTTTTCCCCCGCAAGGTGTTTGCAGCGGTAATTCCCCGCAGCGTCAGATTATCGGAAGCACCCAGCTTCGGACTGCCGATTATGTACTTTGACAAATCCTGTAAGGGCACTTCTTCCTATATGGCCCTCTGTCAGGAAATTATCGACCATAATTCATAAGGAGGAAACAAAATGGCAGGAAAAAAGGGAGGTCTTGGCAAGGGTCTGGATGCTATTTTTCTGGAAAATGATGCAGAAGACGCAGAAGGCGCGGTGCTGCTGAAAATTTCGGAAATCGAACCCAACCGAAGTCAGCCTCGACGAGAATTCAACGAGGAGGGTCTGAGGGAATTGGCGGATTCCATTGCGGCCCACGGAGTGTTGCAGCCTCTGCTGGTCAGACCGCTGCCGGACGGCGGCTATCAGCTGGTAGCCGGAGAACGCCGTTGGAGAGCCAGCCGTATGGCCGGACTGTTTGAGGTACCGGTGTTGATCCGTGAAATGACCGATGCCGAAATGATGCAGATTTCCATGATCGAAAATCTGCAACGTGAAAATCTGAACCCGGTGGAAGAAGCCCTGGGCTATAAGGCCCTGCAGGACGAATACGGACTGACACAGGAGGAAATCTCCCGTTCCGTGGGAAAAAGCCGACCGGTAATTGCCAACGCCATGCGGCTGCTGAATCTGAGAGAAGAGATTCTGGAAATGCTGAAGGACGGCAGAATTACCACCGGACACGCCAGAGCCCTGCTGAGTATCAATGACCCGGAGGAGCAGCTCAGAATTGCCGGAATGATTGAGAAAAACGATCTGACCGTCAGGGATATCGAACGGGCTGCCAAAAGCATCAATGCCGAAAAAGCGAAATCTCCCAAGGCTGCGATCCATAGCCGTAATTCCTTTTTTGACGAAGTGGAGCTGGCCCTGAAGGAGCATCTCAGCCGGAAGGTCAAGGTTGTCAATGGCAAAGACAGCGGCGGCGTGTTGGAAATCGAATTCTATAGCGAAGAGGATCTGGGAGAGCTGGCCAAGCTGTTCAATCAGGAATGATTTTTCAGGATTCTCTATGAAAAAGATGGATTATTGCAAAGCAATGTGGTATAATAGCAATGGAAATTTTTCCGAATAAAGGAGTTTTTGAAAATGATCGATATTAAATATCTCAGAGAAAAGCCGGAAGAAGTCAAGGCAAGAATCAAAAAAAGAGAAATGGATCTGGACAATATTGTAGACGAAATCCTGGTGGTGGATGCCCAGAAGCGTGAACAGATGGGCAAGATTGAAGCTATGAAGGCAGAACAGAATGCTGCCAGCAAGCAGATTCCCCAGATTAAAAAGGCCGGCGGAGACGCTTCCGAAATCATGGCCAAAATGAAAGAGCTGGTGGCCGAAATCAAAGAAGGCGACAGCAAAATCGCAGAGCTGGAGGAAAAGCAGACATCCCTGCTGCTGTCTCTGCCGAACCTGCCGGATGAAGATGTGGTTGCCGGCGGCAAGGAACAAAACGAGCCGGTTCGTTATTTCGGTGAAAAGCCTGTCTTCTCCTTCCCCATGAAAAACCATGTAGAGCTGTGTGAAAGCCTGGGCATGATTGACTATCAGAGAGGCGCCAAATTAGGTGGTGCCGGCAGCTGGGTCTACAGAGGCTGGGGTGCCAGAATGGAATGGGCACTGCTGAATTTCTTCATTAATGAGCATATCAATGACGGCTTTGAATTTATTCTGCCGCCTCACATGCTGGGCTATCAGTGCGGCTATGTAGCCGGACAGTTCCCGAAATTTACCGATGAGGTTTACTGGATTGAAAATCCCACCAGCAATGACAAGCGTTTTATGCTTCCCACTGCTGAAACCGCTCTGGTCAATCTGCACCGGGATGAAATCATGCCAATTGAAGAGCTGCCCAGGAAATATATTGCCTATACCCCCTGCTATCGCCGTGAAGCCGGCAGCTATCGCAGTGAGGAAAGAGGCATGATTCGCGGACACCAGTTCAACAAGGTAGAAATGGTACAGTACACCGAAGACGACAAGTCGGATATTGCCTTCAAAGAGCTGGTAGAAAAAGCTGAACGTCTTGTCCAGGAGCTGGGACTGCACTATCGTCTCAGCAAGCTGGCTGCAGGCGACTGTTCCTTCTCTATGGCCAGAACCTATGATATTGAAGTCTGGATTCCCAGCATGGAAATCTACAAGGAGGTCAGCTCCGCTTCCAATGCCAGAGACTACCAGGCCAGACGCGGCAACGTGCGTTACAGAGGCGAGGATAAGAAGATGCACTTTGCCCACACCCTTAACGCCTCCGGTCTTGCCACCAGCCGTGTGATTCCCGCCATTGTAGAGCAGTACCAGAACGAAGACGGTTCCGTTACCGTTCCGGAGGTACTTCGTCCCTATCTGGGCATTGATGTCATCAAAAAAGCCTGATCTCCCCTTCATTTTGTTTGTCAGTCACCTCTCCCCTTTTCCGGGAAAGGTGACTTTTCTCTTGAATGTTGGGACTTTGTCCCAATATTCCGGAGAAGAAAGTTGATTTCCGTGGGGCACTCCGTCGTTAGTGTAAAATAATTCTGGGGAAAATGCCCGGTCATAACACAACCACCCCAAAGCGGCGCGTTAGCGTCGTGTGGGGTGGAAGC
>CACYCV010000093.1 GCA_902772955.1 uncultured Ruminococcus sp. | reverse complement strand
GGCTGAACCGGCGGCTGCTGCATCATCGGCATGGGCTGAACCGGCGGCTGCATCATCGGCATCGGCGGAGGCATCGATGCACCGGCAGGAATACCGCAAAACGGGCAGGCCTGAAATCTTGCCGAATCATAAAAATGACCGTTCGGGCATCTGACTGAATTTGCCATAAGTATTACTCCTTCGGAATCATATTATCGAAAGCCATTGGGTTCCTGCTGCTGTTCAGAAGAACCCGTAAAAGGCTGCTGAGAACCGGTCTGATAGAACAGGTTCGGGTTATAGGGCTGATTGGGGTTGTAGGCCTGGTTCGGATTGTAAACCTGATTCGGATCGTAAGACTGATTGGGTGTGTAAGCCTGATTCGGGTTATAGGCCTGATTAGGAATGTAGCCCTGATTGGGACTGTAGGGCTGGCTTGGATTGTAGGACTGATATCTGTTCGTCATGAGCTGCGCACTAAGGGATGCAGAAGCCCTGGAGGTGGCAAGCGTTGCAAACATCATCATCAGCACGGAAAAGATGAGCATCAGGATAGGACCCGGACCAATGGAAGCATTCAGCCCTTTATATAGTCCCTTCACCGATTCCGCTACCACAATCGAATTCATCAGAAAAATCACGGAGAAAATCGACACAATAAATGCACTGATCTTTACCGCATGTTTGCTTTTTCCGAAGATATCGGAAATGGTGCCTGCCATTGCCACCAGCATACAAATCAGTGTGACAAAGAAAACGGCTGTGGACGTCAGAACGAGGAAAAAGGAAGAGGTAATATAACCCTGCCAGGCATCTGGTACACTGGACGTTTTATTCATTTGATCGAATAAATCCATCATATTTTTTCCTGCGGAACTCATCATCCAGATGTCCGTTACGTTTCCTCCGCCGCTGCGCCGGAGGAAAGAATCGGACAAAAGCACATACAAAAAACCACAATAGATAAAACTGCTGCCAGACTATTGAAAACCAGCGAAATAATATTCACTTTAACGCCGGAGCCATTAGGCACCCCACTGTAGTTGGGAGTCATTCCCTGCGGATCGTTCATGTCATTCACTCCCTGCTCCCTGCTCCTTGTTACATCTTTCTCAGACGGAACTGGTTCTCACCGCTGCCGAGTGCAAGCACGGTTCCGGCAGGCAGCTGAGTCTCCTGATCCTTAGGCAGACGCTGACCGTTCACGAAGGTGCCGTTGGAGGACATATCAATCACCTTGAAGCTGTCCGTATAGGGATCATACTTGACAGAGCAGTGGCTGCGGCTGATATCTCTCTTTTCGGAGGAAATCACGATATTGCAGCAGGTAGGATCACGGCCGATAATAATCTTTTCGCCGGGCTTCATGTTGATCACAGAGGATTCATAATCACCCTTGATGCCTTCGATCGCACCGATCTGGGCAACGGTAGGCGGATCATCATCCACCTGCTCCTGAGGAATGGGCTGGGGAGCCGGCTGGGGAATGGGCTGGGGGTCCGGCTGAATCACCGGCTGGGGAATGGGCTGGGGGGCCGGCTGAATCATCGGCTGCGCAATGGGCTGAGGAACAGGCTGCTGAACAGGAGGAGCAAAGGAATCACTTCCCACATAGTTCATCTGGTCGGGCATCACAGGGCTGGGAGCAGCGCCCATCTGACCGTAGCCGTTCATGCCGCCGTAGTTAACATTGGGGTTGTAGCTGTTGTTGACGGGGGTATTAACTGTTCTCATAGCGCTTTTGCGGGAGGATGCAATCAGGCAGAACACCATGGCCACTGTTGCGAAAATCGCCATAAGGATCGGACCGATACCCACGCCGCTCTTTGGCAGCTTGTCCACGGAACCTCCAACTGCTTTCATTGACATCTCAGCAAGCTTATTGGTTGTTGAATAAAGAACAATGGACCATACCAAATAGAATACGGACATGACAAATCCAAGGATAGAGAAAATATTGGCCAGGGATCTTCCTCCTGCAGTAAACTGCAAAGCCTTGCCCAGTACAACCATGGCTGCCACTGCAATGATACCGATGAAGACAATCGTTGCCGTAATCAAGTAAATACGGGTTGCTACAATCTCAAACTCCATGGTTGAGATCATTTCCTTCGTAGATACACCGTTTTTCACCTGATCCTGGCCGCCTAATAAAGCTTTCTGGGCCTGAATCTGGGATGCTTTCTCATCCAAGAATTTCATAGCGTCCTTGTTCTGCTCATCCAGAAGAGATGCTTTGAAGGTATTGCTTGTGTTCTCACCGACAGACGGCGAAACCGATACCGCCGGCAGCAGCACCATAAAGGCTGCAGCAATGGCAAACAGCGTAGCGCCAATCATGGAAATAATGGATGCAATACTGAGTCTTTGCTTGGGTTTATTATACATTGAATTCATTAAAACCGCCTCCTAAGCGTTATTTTATATTACACACCCGCCGGTTCCGGTCGGATGAGCATACCGAAAAAATCTTTGTGCAATCGGATAGACTCCAAAAATCCACGTCTCATGCGATTATTCGTTTTTGTAATCATCCCATGAGAAATCTTCGCCGCAAAGCGGGAAGAACAGCAGAGTAACCGCACCGATCTGCAGCCTGTCATACGCTGCCAGAGAGCGGGACTTTTCCACCGGCTCACCGTTGACAGAAAAGACCTCTGCACCGTCTCCTGCCTTTGTGGCAAAGAAGCGGCGGCTGCGGGGGTCATACATAACCACCCCATGGCGGGATCTTGCCACTGAGGAATCGGACAAAATCACATCCATATCCGGTCCGCTGCCGATGAAATTCTTGCCGGCCTTCAGCTCGTAATACTCCCCTCTGGCGTTGCCCGACAGACATACCAGCCAGCCAACTGCCGGTGTTTTCTCCAGCGGATTGCTGAACAGGCTGACGGTAGGCGTATCCTCCTCCCGGGCAGGAGCATTCATGGCATTGGACACAAGACCAGCATAGGGCTGTGACGGCACGTCGGAGGGTATCGGCGGTACAGGCGGCTGCAGCGGAATCGTAACCTCCGGTTCAGCCTGCGGCGGCTGCAAAGCGACTGTTGGCTGCTCTGAGAATGCGGGGACCTCCGGCACAGGCGGCTGCTGCAGGATGGTGGCATCCGGCTCTGTTTCCGGCGCCTGCAAAGCCACTGTTGGCTGCTCTGAGAATGCGGGGACCTCCGGCACAGGCGGCTGCAAAGCAACCGTAGGCATCGGGAATTCCACAGCCGGAACAGGAGGCTGCAGCGGAATGGTGGCATCCGAATCCTCCCCGGATTCTTCCGGCGTCCGGAGGACAGGCTCCGGCTGCTGCGTCATGGTGGGTGTTTCCGTCACCTGGGGTACCACCGGACGCAGGGGAATGGTGGCATCCATGTCCTCATCACCTTCCGTCTGATGCAGCGCTTCAAAAGGAGGCGGCGCCGGAGCGGTGGGCTCCTCCTCCCAGGCAGGCTGGGAAGGCACCGGCGGGCGTACCGGAATGGTGCTGCCGTCATCCATAAAGACCGACTGCGAAACAGGCGGCTGCATCGGCAGAGGCTCTTCTTCAAATACCGGCTGTAGAACAGGTGCCTCTTCAAATACCGGCTGTGAAACAGGTGCCTCTTCAAATACCGGCTGTGGAACAGGTGCCTCTTCAAATACCGGCTGTGGAACAGGCGCCTCTTCAAATACCGGCTGTGAAACAGGTGCCTCTTCAAATACCGGCAGAGGCTCCTCTTGCACCGTAGTCTGTACCGGCGAAGGAGCATTGTTTCTGGCGGCTGCCAGAGGAATGGTGACATCGTCATCGTCATCAGAGCGGGGCTGCCCATACAAAGATACCACCGGCTGTTCCAATTTGACGGTTTTCATATCATCCGTCTCCATATACGAGGAAGAGGAATAGATATCTTCCATCGGAGCTGGCTTGGGTGGTTCCGGCCTGGAGGCAGCGGGACCGGCGGCATCCATGGCAGGCGCCCCGCAGTAAGGACACATGACAAATCTGCTGCCATCAAAGTAGTGGCTGTTTGTACATTTTTTTGTCATACCAAAAAACTCCTCTTTGTTATTTTTTCGTAAGCCAAATTTATCATCATACCAGAAGATCTCTCCTTGGTATAATTACAGATCATCGGACGTCTGAGAGCAAGCCGGAGCGTTCCGGGGAAAGCATGGCGGTCTTCCCTTTGTCACCACACAGTCTGGTATATCGGATCGACCGTTCCGTAATCAGGAACCGTATGATCGGCCGTGCGGGAGGTCTGACGTTCTTCCTCCTGATAGGTAATTTCCGCCTTGCATTTATAGTGCCATTTGCTGTCCCAACCGTAGGGAACGGAGGTTCTGCCCACAATCACAATGGTCTGATCGTTGGTCAGCCGCTCAAATGCATGGAAGCCTACACGCGTGACACTGGACGGAATCGTAATCGTCTCTAACCGGCTGCACTGATAGAAGCAATGGGAATCAATGGACTTGACTCCGTCCGGAATGGTAAAGGAAGCATCCGTTTTGCCGGCAGGATAGCACACCATCGTCTTATCCCGGGAATACAAGACACCATCCTGGCCGAAAAAGGACTGATTGCCGCTGTCCGCGTTGACGGCGTTCAGGCGCATACAGCCGGCAAGGGCACCGTCCTCCATACTGCTGACGGATGCCGGCAGGGTGAAGCTGCCCCATTGCCCGCAGGGGAAGGCGATCAGCACGGTTTTTTCCTTATCATACAGGACACCGTTTTCTGAACAGAAATAATTGTTATCGGGAGCCACCGTAATGGCGGTCAGCCGGTCACTGTCGTTGAAGGCCCATTCTCCGATGCTGATCACACTCCGGGAAATATGGATGCCGGTAATCGTATCGCAGTCACGGAAGGCGTAGCGTCCGATTTTCGAAACACCCTCCTGAAGATATACCTCTGTGACATCCTTATTCCGCCACATGACCTCGTCATAGGAAACGTCCTCCAGCTCTCCCTGCCCCTCAATCACCAGCACGCCGTTTTCATACAGCGTATAGGTCAGCTGATTGCCGCAGCTTCCGGTTTCCTTGACAGCCGTTTCCGCAACGGCAGCCTCCATTCCTGTTTTCGGCTCCAACTCGTTGAGCTTGTTCTGCAGATCCGAGGAACGGGTTCTCTGCTGACCGATCCGCAGCCACTTGACAGCCTCTTCACGGTTGCCGACGGCTTCGTAGGCCTCTGCTAATTTGAGGTAAGCCGAAGGATTATTGGGATCAATGTCAATAGCCTTATGGAACGCCGCTATGGCCTCGTCATATTCTTCGTCCTTCATATATTTCTCGCCAAAGGAAATCTGCTCCTCCGAGCGGGGATCCGGACGATTATTCAGGATAATCAGCAGCACTGTCAGACCGATTCCCAGCAGCACCACACAAATGATCACGATAATGGCAATCTTTTTGGCCTTGGGATTTCCTTTGCGGGCAGCCTTTTCTTTTTTGATCTTCTGATTGGCCGCCGGAACCATGGGCATCCCGTTTCCCTGCCACTGGGGAAGCGGCGGAAGCACTTCCTCCTCTGCAGGAGCGAACTGTTGCGGTGCCACCGGCAGTGTTCCCGGCACACCGGGAGTCATCTGAATATTCGGAACCGCCGGAAGCGTCTGCCCTTGCTCCATGCTCAGCGGAACCGTTTCCGACATTTCCTGAAAGGGAATATTCTGAACTCCGGACAGCGGAACCGTTTCCGGCATTTCCTGAGAGGGAATATTCTGAACTCCGGACAGCGGAACCGTTT
>CACYCV010000092.1 GCA_902772955.1 uncultured Ruminococcus sp. | reverse complement strand
TCCTGAACAGCAAAAGTTGATTTTCCGTACTCAATTTGCCTATGAGAGACTGATACAAATATCTTGCTGATTGCCGGGATTCATCATCACCTGAACGAAGGAAATCATCCTTTGCTTCAACAAAATCAATAATATCAGGCAGAAGGCGATCGGCAAAAGAGGGGTTTGCTTTGATGACGCGCATAAATGAACCCAAATAGCTTTTAGGAAGCAATACAAGTTTACCTGGCTGATTCATTATCCTTTCATTGCAGAAATGGGCATTCTTATTCAAAAAGGAAAGCGCTTTTTGATAACGGTCAAGGTTGTCTTCATAGCTTTTGATAAAGTCATACATGATCCATCCAAAGCTTTCTATAGCTTTTGTATCATCTGGATGATCCTGAAGATATGGGCGAATAATATCAAGCGCTTCTTTTGAGGGCTTGGAGCCTTTAGACTGTTTCCGCAGCTCCATTGCAACATCAACCGGGTCTTTTTCTATCCCTCCGGATGCTTTTAATCTTTCCATGATAGACTTCACCTCGGAAAGGACACCCGATACCTGTTTTTCCAATTCTTCTGAACTTCGTGCCCATGAGTTCTCTCTCACTTGATTCTCAAACTCGTCGAAAGTGATTTCTTCTTTTACTACAGACCTGAGCAATGGCATCTTTACATAATAACGCTTACACACATTTTCGTACAACTCATCACTCAATTGTTTTTCTGTATACATAACAGCCTCCATCAGATTTCATTATAATTCTCAAAACAGCTTCAATTGTCCCTGCGCGCCTTCCAGCATTGTTTTCATTTTCCGCTGAGTAACTTTGTCACTGCTCTCAAGACTGCCTGCAAGAAAAGGCGAAGCAGGGTCATGCTGTCTTGAGAACGTCTCAACGCTGGCGGGATTGAAATTGGCGTAGCAATACTTGCAGCCATGTCGGCATGTATTATACTGACCGATGTCAATGCTTTCCAGGCAGCCGCACTCCGCACGCTGATTCTTATCTTTCTTTGCCTTAAGCGTGCAGCCTGTCAGCTTTTGGATCAGTTCGCCGTCCACGCAACAGCCGTGCCTTATGCCGTAACGATCCAGGTCGATGGCCTCGGCACAGGTCTGCAGTTTCATCCCGTTTTCACAGGCGATACAAGAGAAAGCTTCGGCTAAGGTATTCATTTCTTCAACGCTGCAGGCTCTTAAGTTCATGTTCCTGACATTGTTCCTGATTTTATCATAAATATCGATAAAACTGAATACACATGTATCAGTGCAGCCTTTCAGTTCGTTGGCTATTTTGCTAAAGCATTCTTTGTGCCAATCAACAGTATACGTTTCCGTCAACAATACCGGATCGTATCGCCAGATAACCCTGTCGGGACCGATTTTTGAGGACAGATGCCTGAAAGTATCAAACTTTTGCTCAATTGGCGGAAGCTTCGGCTCTACATCCTGATCGTAGCCGTTCAAAGTGTACTGAAAGTAAAACGTGTACTTTTCTGCGATTTTTTCAATATACGGGAGCATCGGTTTGGCGTTTTTTGACCAGAAAACGATGCAGTCTATTGCATCAGGCGAAAGGGAGACCTGGCTTACCTGATGGTAATTCATAGGGTTGCGAACCAGCACGAATCCTTCATGAATGCGGTTCATGAACCACTGAGTGTAAAAGGCGGGAATATCGGTACGGCGGCTGACGCTCAGGATCATGATGTTACCTCCAATGCTTTGGTCAATACTGCATATCTGAACAAGTGCTGGTCTTTTTCCAGCGTATGGCGCAGATGGCATTCACATGCGTCCCGATAAAGTCTGATACCGGATACGTCATTTGCGGCGATTTTTGGCCCCATCACAGTAAAACCGCTGTGATCCGCCAGCTTTCCGGACACCTCATTGAGAAATGCTGCTGTCTGGGCGTCTGCCGGTTCTATCGCTATGAATTTTCCGCTGTAAACCAATACACGGTTCAAATCATTCAGGAAATTTCCAAGTTGATGTGCGCCTACACGCTCGTTATGGTTGAGCATATTGCTCTCCAAAACCAAATCAAAACTCGATTTTGGATAGTTGTGAATGAAATCAAATGCATCCCTGAATTGCGTAGGCTTTAATTTCACTTGAAGATTGTCAGGCAAAGTCTTCAGCAATGCACCCGTCAGCATATCAAAGATTTGTTGAAACGCCTTCTCACGTTCAACGGTCACATACTCTAAAACAATTTTGAGTGATGGGTTTGCCTCAGCGAGCATAGCGTAGAAAGACAGCACGCCTAATGTTGTCGTTCCCGGGCCGGCGCCCATCTCCAGGATGCGGATGGGATGTGCGCCATCTGTATATTTATATTCGTCCAGGACAGGCAGACGGTCATCAGGCAATAGCGCATTCAGCGGTTGCCAGATTTTATGCATATTCACCGGAAGATAGAGAAGCGCGTATTCCCGCGTGCAAGGGGCATAGTCCACCATATTGGCTGAACTTGCTTCTTTAGAGAACATCCAGTCGGTTTTTTGGCTGATCGCGGACAGATCTTTTGTATCCAGATCCCGGAGCTGTTGTACGGAGAATGCCCCAAGCAAAGCCTGCTCGACCGCCGCAGGCAAATCCTGTGCCGGCATGATTTCGGGAATCTGGCATGGCACTGCTTTGTTCAGAAAGCGATTTGCCTGACGCCAGGTATCGAACTTGCGAAATACGGCACCGGGAAAACCTTTGACACCTGCTTCATTATAGTCTTT
>CACYCV010000091.1 GCA_902772955.1 uncultured Ruminococcus sp. | reverse complement strand
TTTTTGTTGGTTCTGGCTGCACCAAACTCATCATTCATTTCTGCCAGTGTCATCTGTCTGTTCATGATTTTATTATATCATGTTTTTATTACTTCGCAATTATGCGGTGTTGCCTTAACTTAATTGTAGTTAAAAAAAACAATTCAATTCAACGATACACTAAAGATTCGCAGCCTTTTCAAAGGCTGCGTGGCCCATGGGACACCCCGGCGGGAGGCTCGGAGGGCATCGTCCTACGACTTTTCAGGCGCTCAAAAGGATGACATTCTATTGCATCATAGGATAGGGCTGAATCGTTTTTAATAGAGAATCGGAGATGAAAAAAAGCCTCCCTGCAAGGAACAGGGAGGCCGGAGTGGAGGAACAGGTATCAGGAAATTCTTGTCATGCCTTCGTGTGCGATTTCAACCGTTTCAATGGCAATTTCAGATGCCGTTGCGTTGAAATCGGGAGCGGTATATTTCATCGGCCATGCATTGATGACCTGCCATGAAGCTGCGGGGGATTCTTCTTCATCCAGAAGAGTGATGGTAATGGTCTTTCTTTCCACCGCGCCGTTAACGCCTGCGATCATCCAATCGTACATGACGGTAGAATCCACAAGCCCTTGTTTGAGGGTGATATTCCCGTAACGCTTCAGTCCGGGAACCTTCATGGGGGTTGTTACCATGTCGCCTTCTCTGTATTCTACTACATCAATAGAGGCATCAAAACCGGTAACCTCCGAAAAGCCACCTGCGTCAAGGCCGTCTATTTCCACTTTATATCTGAATCTGGTATGCGGATATCCCATAAGTAATCAATCTCCTTTCGATCATTCTGCGCTGCCTGTGTTCTGAGTAATCCTGAAGATGACAAATTCAGCAGGCTTTACGGGAGCTACGCCGATCACGCAGACAAGTCTGCCGTTGTCGATATCGTCCTGACTCATTGTATTTCTTCCGATATTGACAAAGAAGGCTTCATCTGCAGAAGCACCTGCCAGTGAACCGTTTCTCCACATATTGTTGAGGAAAACACTGATGGTTCTCTGTACTCTTGTCCAGAGAGCCTGATCGTTCGGCTCAAATACCGCCCAGTTGGTATTGGCCTTGATGGACTCTTCAATAAAGATAAACAGACGGCGGATATTGACATACTTCCAGCTGGGATCGGAAGAAGCGGTTCTTGCACCCCAGACACGAATGCCCTGACCGGGGAAGGAGCGGATCAGGTTGACGCCCTTGGGATTCAGGATATCCTGTTCCCCTTTATTGAACTGGCAGTCAAGACCCACACAAGCCTTAACCACCTCATTGGCGGGAGCCTTATGGACCCCTCTCGCGTTATCACTTCTTGCAAACAGACCCATGACAGAGCCTGAGGGCGGAATCGCGATATTCTTTTTGTCCAGGGGATCAAATACCTGGAGCCAGGGATGATACAGTCCTGCATAGCTGGATGAGAAAATATCCCTGTGTGCAATGATTTCATCCACCTTTCTGGCGCTTCTGGGCAGGTCAAGCACCGCAAAACGGCTGGCCAGATTTTCGCAGTGAGCCACGAGAGTGAGCTGAACGTTCGGGTCTGTCACGCCGGGAACAGCCATAATAGACACCACATCATTGTCAAGGAAGGACTGGATTCCGGTTCTGTTTCCTGCGCCGGAATCGGTTCCGATAAAATCTGCAGCGGTAATATCGGAAACGGATCCGTTGCTGCCGCCGGTAAACTCAACGGTGAGCACATCCTCTGCCTCTTCTGAAAGAGAACGGAGAACATCCCCTGCAGCATTTTCTCCCGTGTAGCTGACAGTGATCAGATCGGATTTTGCAGTCTTCTTTTCGATATAGTTCGAGGCACCGATATTGAAGGAAACGTTTTCGTAGCTTTCTGTTGTGTCTGCATATTTAACTTCCAGAGACAGCTCACAGGTGGTGAGAATCTTGGTGGGCAGAAGCTCTGTGTCGGTAATATCGGTATTGAACTCGTTCTCAAAGGTGAGAATGTTGTCCTGATTTTTTTCTACCTTGTTGTATTCTGTCGTATTTCCTTCCGCAAAAAGAACAATATCACCGGGATTAAAGCCTGCCGCATTTTTGACGCGGTATTTTTTGTCACCAATCTTTTCCAGTGCCTGGGTTCTTGCCTTTGAGGAACGGAAAATCCTGACGCTGAGACTGTCACCCCAGAGTCCCGGATCCTTTGCGGCAAACGCAAGAGCTCCGACAGAAGCGGCTGCACATTTAGCGCTGCCGGGAGCTACCCTGGAAATAAAACACCGTGTGCCGCCGTTGACAAAGAAATGCTCAACAGCATAAGCGAGAAAACGATAGTCGCCGAACTCGTTTTCTGAGAGGAAGCCGCCGTATTTTCTCTTGAAATCGGCAAAATTGGTAACAAGCTGAGGAACCCCGCCGACAGGGCCTTTTTCTGCAAGACCCACAAAGCCTGCGGTACTTGTACCGACTCCTTCCATAGGCTTACCGCCTGATTCAAACTCCTCAACATAGACGCCGGGAGATAAATATTCTGCCATATCATGCGGTCATATCCGCTGCAGCGGAATGACCTGTCCACCTTTCGGTTTTAGAATGAAACTGTCATTATTATAATCTTCCGCTATAATAAAAACGATAATTTTTTTCTAATTACAGAAATGCTCAGCGGCAATAATAAAACTTCCAATCCTTCTGACCGGTGTGTCTGCAAAAGAATACTCATTCATCAAGCCTGTTATCGCTGACTGGATCCTGCGGCGGATCCTCAGACGGTTCCTCCTTTTGATCCATGTGGGGGACAGGAAATAAAACCCTGCTTTCAGGCGCGGCCGCTTCCGACAAGGACTTTTGTCGGAAGATTCTCAGCTTGCGAAGGAACCTGTTTTCATAATCAGCACTTTTGATCAGCTTTTGTTCAAGGGCGCCTGTTTCTTCTTTTTCTTCATTTGTTTTCCGATCCTTTGAACGAAGAAAACGCAGCCTGTTTCTGTCCCCGGTGACAGTCAGCAAGGGAGTAGCTTCCTTCTGACGCATGGAAAGGCGTTTTTCTGTGATGTTTCTGAATTCTGACAGAGTACGGTTCTCGGAGAGCTTTGC
Organism: uncultured Ruminococcus sp.; assembly: GCA_902772955.1. GTDB lineage: Bacteria > Bacillota > Clostridia > Oscillospirales > Acutalibacteraceae > UBA1213. The sequence goes on along the minus strand of CACYCV010000091.1, from coordinate 23,768 downwards.
TTTTGTCCTGTAGGCAAAGGCACTGTTCCGGACGGAAGAGGAATTGAATATCAGGTCGCCGAAATGCCCGCGAACCCTTTTGGTGCGCGAAGTCCGGAGCCTTTTTCGGCTGCTGTCAAGGGTAGGGGAGTGGTATTCCTTTTGAGAGGTGACCGCAATGGATAATACTCCGTCAGTGTCAGCGGTCACGGAAAGATCATCAAAGGAATTCTGCAGTCCGAAGGCTTCTTTGATATGCTTTTTCTCCGGTTGAGAGCCCAGGGATTCCGTGCCGCGGCTACTCTTCTGATTGCGTTCATGGACAAGGCTTTCGGAGACGCTGTTCTTTTTCAGAAAAACATTTTGTGCCACAGCCATCACTCCCTGCGGAAAAGTTGGGGCAGATCAAAATAATATTCTCCCGCATCCGTCTGAGTGAATGATTTTCCTATTTTGGCATATTCGTTCCGGATGGCAGGAATAATGTGCTTCATTCCGATGGAGGCTTCGTTTTCTCCTGCGGCAAGATAGGCACTGTGGAGTGCGATGTTTCGGATATTGCTTCCGGACAGCGGAAAACGCTCCGAAAGATAATCAAAATCAATGCTGTCTTTTGGGGCCTCCGCCGGAAAAGCCCGGTTCCATAGCTCCCGGCGCAAAACAGCATCGGGAAGGGGAAAGTCTATCAGAAAGCGCATCCGTCTTTTGAAAGCTTCATCAAAATTCTGTATAAAATTGGTAGCAAGGATCACAATGCCGTTATATTCTTCTGTTTTCTGAAGCAGAAAAGCGGATTCCATATTGCTGTATTTGTCGTTGGACTCCTTCACTTCTGTTCTTTTGGAAAACAGAACATCGGCCTCATCAAAAAAGAGGATTGCTTTGCAGCGTTTTGCTTTATCAAATATTTCGTTCAGGTTTTTTTCGGTTTCACCGATATATTTGCTCACCACATTGGCGAGACTGATTTTATAAATGTCCATTCCCAGTTCGCTTGCCATAATCTGAGCCGCCATGGTTTTTCCGGTACCGGGAGGGCCTGTAAAGATCATGGAAACGCCGTTTCCGTAGGGCATTTTTTTCTGAAATCCCCATTGCTGCAGAACCTTATGGCGGAGTCTGACCTGCTGACAGGCTTCGTTGAGCATCCGGAGGCTGTTTGGCGGAAGTATGATATCATCCCAACCATAATACCGGGGGAGCTTGATGGCCTTGCTTCCCATATCTGTATGAAAAGACCGATTGCAGCCCTTCCGGATATCTTCCTCGGTGATGGGATCCTCTTTTGAAAACATTTTTGCAAAATGCAGGGCTTGCCTGATGGATCCGGGATTCATTTCAAATTCTCCGGCGATGGCTGAAAGGTCAATGCCGGAGGAGAGCTTCATTCCTTCTGTCTCATGCTGCCAGAATAAATATTGTTCCGCAAGAGAGGGAGGAGACAGCTCTATGGATACGGAGGGCAGGGTGCTTGTGGGGCCTTCCTTGTTTCTTTCCGAAAGAAGAAAGAGGAGTCCTGCCTCGTCAGAAAGTTTTCTCAGCAGCTTTTCAGGAAGGCTGTCATTGATCAGAACGGGAATTCTTTCCGAAAGCAGCAGTTTGGCCGACAGGAGGGAAACATCATTTTGCTCCGTTCCATCACCCGGATTCAGAAAAACACAGGAAAGCCCGTTTTCTTTTAGTGCTTTCTGAATACACGAACGCCTGCCGGAACCGTATTCTCCGATGACGCGGACAACAAAAGGATCGGCAGTATCCTGATGGGCGATCAGGGACGAAATTTCATCGATGGTTTTTTTCTGTGAAGGAAGGGGAACAAGCTCAGCCATTTCTTCTTCATAAAGAAACGCTTCGTCAAAGATGACTCCGTTGATCAGGTAATCCACAACAAAAGGAAGCAACTGCATCTCCGCACAGGCGGTACACCTTGTTCCGCTCATCAGTCTGCTGAGAGGAGAATACTCCGAAAGAGACGAAGCAAAGGGAAGGATGTCTCTGGTTCCGAAAAACAGCGCAGCAATCACTTCCGGAGAAAGAGATCCCCGCCTGACGCCGAAAAGAGAAGAAGCCGTTTCTGCAGCTTCGGAGCTGACGGAAAAAAGCAGTCCGGCAATGATACCGGCTGTGTCGAAGCGGTTACATTCAAATGTCCGGATCACATGAGAGAGGGGAGAGGTATTCCCTCGCTGACAGAGGTCAAGTATTTCCCTGGCCTTTTCCCGGGAATATCCGTTATCCGAAAATCCGGACAGGTAACGATTCAGTGAGGACAGTATTTCCTTCATGTCAGATATTCCTCCTTAATCTCCCGTCAGAGCAGACTGTATCTCTTCAAGAGAAGCATTCGTATCCAGCTTCAGAGCCGTGAGTATTGTCTCTTTGTCTTGTTTTCCGGAATTCATAATGGCCAGGGCCTGCTTTTTGTTGCGTGCCTCAAATGCTTTCAGCTTATCATCTTCACTCAGTGCATTGTCCGTGATATCAATGTTGACTCCCAGCCGGGCAACAACAATACGTTCCTTCTGATCCTGGGTCAGGTTTTTGAAGAAATCGGCAAGAGGATGATTCTTGAATGCCTGATTTGCCTGTTCTTGAATTTTTGCGCTTTTTTTGGTAATATAATCCTCAATGATTCTTTTTTTCTTTTCCTTGATTTTTGTTTCGGCTTTTGCGTCTGATGCCTTTTCTCCGTATTTGGCAAAATATCCTCCAATTGTTGAGAATAAGGGATTCACGGCTTTCACGACCTGGCCGAATTCGGAATCCTTGATTCCGGGGATATATCCCATCAGGGAGCCGATGGTACTGATACCCGTCACAACGGCTCCGATCGCTCCCTTTGTCATCTGATCTTTTTTGATCTGATGAAACTCTGCCGCTTCCTGAAGGGCATACTTTCTGGCTTTCAAGACATTGTGAGACATTTTAGCATTCAGGTAGGCGTCTGATTTTTTATCCCTGACGGCATTCAGCCTTGCCTTGCTGGCTTTCTCGATAGCATCATCCCAGTCGTTCTGATTACCAAGCTCTTTTTTCCGGAGGGCATCCATTATCTCCTGATGATCGTCCTTGTCCTGCATTCCGTCCTTTAGCCCCAGAAAAGCCGAGCCTGCATTGGCAATCGTGCCGATAAAGGACAGAGCGGATACGGCATTCTGCTGGGAGGTATTATTTTCGTCACCGAATAAGCCGATTCCTGCGTTGGTGAAGTCAATCAGGTTGGAAAGAAGGCCTAAGGAATTCTGGAGAATCCCTGATTCCGCCTCTCTTCGTTTTCGCTGGTTTTTCGTTGTGCTGCCCTTTTTGTTCATGGAATAAAGGCTCAGAATATTCTGTGTTGCGCCTAATCCCCCTGAGAGCATAAAAAAAGCGGAGAAAACCTTTCTTGCCGTTGCCTGCTGTTCTTTGATCGTATCCACTGAGACAGGTTTGTTATTACTGTCTGTTCCCGGATAAACCTCCCTGAGATCCATGGTAGTGGAACCGATGTTTAACAGGCCCAGCACATCGGTTGTGTATCCCAATATCTCGGTGGCTTTGTCCGCAATGGGAGTGGAGGAGCCTTTCGTTCCGGCACTTCCTGCCCCGGACAATAAAAGATCATCATCGAGGGAATCCTCCTCATCCAACAGGTCCTTCAGCTGTGGGGCAGAGGCTGATGACGTGGAGGAACCTTCCGTAACCTCCGGGAGGTTTAAGGACCCAGCGTCATCGCTGTCCATACTCGACCGACTCCCGGAAGAAGGGGACTTTCTCCCGGTGCCTTTGGTACCGGCAAGAGATGAAATAGCCTTGTGGGCATCATCTGTAACCTGATCGCTGAGCTGAGCCGCCAGCTGCTTGTCATCACTGTCTGCACCGTCGGCCTGATGGTCCTGGCCATAAAGACCCTCCTCTTTGGCAGAGGGATAAAGAGAAACCATCACATATCTGAGAAGATCGCTGTTATCCTGGTACTGATACTGGTTGATGATGGATCGGGTCTTTTGGGGAGGATCAAACCGGGTCAGATCTTTCACATCTCTTACCCGGGCAGATGATGAAGCCGTACCGGAATCGTTCTTCTTTTTTTCGTTCCCTTCCGCAGCGGGTCTTTCACCCCCCTTTTTGGGAGGCTGTTCTTCCTCCTTTTTAGCAGGCTTTTCGTCTTTACTTTCTTTTTCCCCTTCCGGCTTTTCGTCTTTACTTTCTTTTTCCCCTTCCGGCTTTTCGTCTTTTCTTTCTTTTTCCCCTTCCGGCTTTTCGTCTTTACTTTCTTTTTTCCCTTCCGGCTTTTCGTCTTTACTTTCCTTTTTTCCTTCCGCCTTTTCGTCTTTACTTTCTGTTTTTTGTTCTGCCTTTTCCTCATCCGGTTTTTCTTCTTTTCCTTCTGCAGCTTCAGCGGAACGTCTGCCGGTGCTGTCGCCGTCCGGAGCCTCCGTTGGTGTCTGCGACCTTCTGGCAGAACCCCCGTCGGTGGATTCCTGTTCCTGGGTTTCATCTGCCTGCCGGCCTTCCGGCAGCTTCCCTTTTTTTCGACACATGGTATCATCTCCTTTTTTCATCCGGTTCTTACCCTATGGCGTTTGCAAAGGGTACTTCCGGTTATTCCACCATCATTCAGACATCGGGTGCAGGGACTGCGTCCCTGCCGAGGGTTCCAAGGGGCAAGAAGCCCCTTGGTGGGGTTTGGGGCAAAGCCCCGATTATTTGTCGGACAGACAGGTAAAATAGCGGTTTTTGAGCCATTTTGAGGGACGAGAACCAAATTCGGCGTCAAGCATGGCGGAGTATTCTTCATAGACAAGACGTGCTTTGTCCGGCTTGCCGGATGATGCGTAGCAATCAATCAGCTCTGACACAAGCTGTTCGGAATAAGGGTCAAGACGGTAGGCGTTTCTCAGCAGCCGGGCGCTGTCCTCTGTTCTTCCTTCTGTTCTCAGCTTTTGGGAGAGAAGCGTACAGGCCGTGATATAACACCGGTCATAGTATTCCCGTCGTTCATTTGTCCAGGGACAGTCCGCAGTGCCGAGATAGGCTCCCCAATAATCCTTTAGCCTGTCATAATGCTTTGTCAGGGAATCCGTATCTCCCGATGAAGCAAGCGTACAGATGTCAAAAATTTCCTTGTCTCCGTCTGTGATCAGCTCCATATCGGGATAATAGGTTTTGTTTTTATAAATAATGGTGTTTTCAAGATGGTATGGCGCAAGCTCCCGTCGGAGATGATAGATCATGTTATGAAGCATCGCAACCGCATTGGCAGGCATTTCTTCGGTCCAGATCGCATGCAGCAGTTCCTCTCTTTCCACAGGTCTTCCGCCGTGATCGATCAGATAAACAAGCAGTTCAGCACTTCTTTTTGTTTTGCACTGGATTTCGGTATGGTCCTTTCCTGCCATCAGTCTGAGAGTTCCGAAACGCTTTATGATGAGCCGGCTTTCGTTTTCTTCTTTTTTTGCCGTAATCTTCCCGAGAATATCAAGCTCCCGTCTGTAGAGGAAGGGAAGACTGATCTGGCGGTCCTTCATCCATCCAAGGGCAGAGCGAATGTTTTCTGCGTACAGACCGGGATTTTTTTCATACCGGAGCAGTCCATTATAAAACCTCCTCATGACGCTGTATTCGTTTTCTTTTCCGAACATACTGTCTGCAAGGTTGAACAAAAGCTCCATGCTTTCAAGATCGCCGGTATAATAATTGTACTGGGCAAGGGCGCCGAGTGCTTCGGGGGAGCTGATTTTTCTGGGATCGCCGATGATCCTTCCGCAATATCCGATCAGTTCAAACTCACAGTTGGCAAGAAGCCTGCTGCCGTAGAGTCGGAGGATTCTTTCGGCGGCTTCGGAGTTTTCATTGTTTTCAAACAGCCGTATGGCTTCGGCAAAGCGTTTATTCCGGATATAGTAATTTGCCGCCCTTTCCGTGAGTGCGGCTCGCTCCTCTTCTGACAAGAAGCCTGACAGGAGGCGGCCCATGACCTCCGGATAGAGAGGTTCGCCGCCGTTCTGGAGAGCGATCCCCAGATGAAAAAGCCTCGCAAGACTGCTTGCCATATCGGGGATGCCCAGTCCCTCCTGATAGAAGCCGTCATCGCCGTTTAAAAAGGCGGACTGCAGGAGACGGCGGCAAAGCTGTGAATCAAGAGCTTCGCAGATATTCTTTTGCAGATACTCCGGCAGGAGAGAGGACTCTGCGGCTCTGATCAGATCACGGCGGTTTTCAGACCTCAGGAGAACAGAAACCGCTTCGCACCATCCGCCTGTAAAGGAATGGAGCTTCCTGATGTAGTCGCTGCTTTTGTCACCGCCAGACAAATCCGCCAGCGCTGCCGTTTCTTCCGGATCAAATCTCAGCTTATCCGGTCCCCATAAGACGGCCCTGTTTTCCATCACATGACGGAGCAGGAAGGAGGGAATGGTTCTTCCTGATACGACCATGCCAAAAGCGCCTTTTTCGGCGGCCTCGCAAAACAGGGAGAGCAGAGAACAGGCCTGAGAAGAGGTGATGTGTTCCATGTTATCCAGCAGAACGAGAGAGCCGCTGTGTTCTGAAAGAGCCTCTGCGATGGTGGAAGCGGAGAGATAGGGCTTTTCACTGCCGGTAGGGATGTGGATTCCCTGCATGGCTTCGTCAAAAAGAGAAAGGATCCGTGCCGGATCATTATCCTCATATCCGAAGGAGATGCAGACACTTTCGGGATAATCCTGAGAAAGCTGGTGCATGACAGCGGTCTTGCCATATCCTGCGCAGGCGCAAAGAACCGTAATGCCCTGATTCAGGGGCGGGATTTTTCTTCTGACATAAGGAACAGGACAGCGAAAGGAGTGTCTGATGGCAGACAGTAGATCATCCATGCTGATTATTCCTCCTTAATCACCCTTCAGAGCAGATTGGATATCCTCCAGGGTGGCATCGTTATCAAGCATCAGTGCTTTGAGAATTTCTTCTCTGTTCTTTTTTCCAGAATTCATAATGGCCTTTGCCTGTTTTTTGTTGCGGATTTCATAGGCGCTCATAAGATCATACTCATCCAGCGCCTGCTGGGAAATCTCCACATGCACTCCCATGCGGGCCACAACAATGCGTTCTTTTTCATTTTGTGTCAGATTTTTGAAGGCATTGGCCTGGGGATGGTTTTTGAACGCATGATCGGCCTGTTTCTGTATTTTTCTGCTTTTATCGGTAATATAACGATAAATGATACTCTTTTGCCTTTCTTTGATTGCTTTATTGGTATCGTTGTCCATTTTTCGTTCCCCGTATTTAGCGGCATATCCTCCTGCTGTTGCTACCACAGGATTAAGAGCCTTGACGAATTTGTAAGCCATGGAGTCTTTTAATCCGGGGATATAGCCGGCCAGATTGACTCCGGCGGTGAAAGTTGAAACGCTTGCTCCGATAATCCCCTTGGGAGCCTGGCCTTTTTTGATTTCGTGTAATTCCGCCGCTTCCTGCAGGGCGTATTTTTTGGATTTGAGTGCGTTGTGTCGAATTTTTGCCGCTTTGTAGGCAGAGGAATTTTTATCTGATATGGAATGCAGCAGTGCTCTGCTGCGGGCTTCTGCTTTACCGGAGGTGTCGTTGTCTTTGGGAAGACTTAACTCCGAAATGTTTTTCAGAATTTGCTTACGGTTATTTCTGTCATCAATTCCTGCCTTTAATCCCGCAAATGCAGTGAACAGGTTTGAAACATCGGTCAGAGCGGAAAAGACCGACATCGCATTTTTCTGATCCGCAGCAGTGGGATCGCCGAACAGGCCGATTCCGGAATTGATGGATTTAAAGATATTTGTCATCAGGCCTAATGAGTTTTTTAAATTATTGTTTTCTGCAAGTTTCCTTTTTCTCTGATTCTTTGAATGCTTCATTTTTTGAGTGTCCGAATACAGGCTCATGAAATTCTGCGCCATTCCGATACCGCTTGAGAGGAAGGATATGCCGGAAAACCACCTTCTTGCATCCGCCTGTTGATTTTTGATGTCATCAGTGGTCAGCTGATTCCCATTTTCATCCTTTCCGGGGTATAGCTCTCTGAAATTCATTGTGGTTGTGCCGATGCTTGACAATCCCAACAGGTCGTTAACATATCCTGCTCCCTTGTTAATGAAATCCACCCGGGGGGTTGCAGCCGCACGATCCGAATAATACCTGTTGAATGAAAGCGGGTCATTCAATTCGGCATCATCAATATACTCCTGACTAAGCTTGTCATCAGCAGGACTTGTGGATGAAGTAGTCGTGGTGGTTGTGGTGGTAGTGGCTGCTGGATCTATCTCCTGCAAGGCCTGCTGAACAGTTCCGTCAGCATCATCATCGGTATCATCATCGCCTAACAGAGCAGTATCGTTGTCCTCGTCCTCCTGCCCATAAAGCCCCTGGCTTTTGGCACGGGGATACAGCTTGACCATCACATATTCCAGGAGATCGGAATTGTCATCGTATGCATATTGGTTGATTTCTGACCTTGTTTTTTCAGGAGGGTCAAAATGAATGATGTTTTGTTGTATGGCTGGTTGGTCTGATCCGGAGGTGTTTTTTTGGTTGGTTGGGTTCGTTTGATCCGTAGTGGTAGTCGTTGTTGTGGTGGTTGTCGTTGTAGTTGCTTTGCTGTCTTTATCGGCGTCCGGTTCCTTGCCTGAACCTTCGGCCGTCTCTGTATTTGTCGGAACGGTTTCTTCAGCCTTGGGAGCAGTATCAGAAGAACCGCCTGTGGAAGCAGTGGTAGTTGCGGTGGTTGTGGTGGCTGTGGTGGTTGTGGTTCCTTGGTTTCCTGTGCTGGTGCTCTCTGCGGCATCCGTTTCCTGCGTGGGGGTCTGTGACCTTCTTGGTAATGCTTCATCAGCCCTTTGATCGTCTTTTTTCTTGTCGTCTGTGGGCTGTCTTTTTGGTGTCTGATCGTTTGTACCAGCCATAAATTCATCTCCCTTTTAATCCTGTACAATACTGAGATCTTCATTCAGGAGTTCCTCTTTGGTGATTTTTCCGAGAACAAGGGGGAGAAGAAGCTCTCTTCCTTTCGCTGCGGTAAGGGTAAGTATCCCGAACAGAGCATTCAGCATGGACAGAATGTTTTCATCTGTCAGCTTGTCGGTCAGAAATGCGTAGCTGAAATAGACAAAACCGCTGTCTTTTACTGCCCCGAAATATCCAAGACTCAGGAGCGAATTCATTTGATCAAAGAATTCGGAAACCTCTGCTGTTTTCTCACTGTCAAGAATGCTGAACATGGAAAATAAAAGCTGTATGGCGGTGCAGTTCGCATCGGGATGATGGATGGTTATGGTACAGTCCTCCGGAAGAATTTCTTCCTCTATGGTATAGTGGATCACCAGTGAATCAAGCCCGCCGATGGTTTCTTTTTCGAAATCAACATTTAATTTTTCAAAATAATCTGCAATATGGTCCAGGAGTTCTTTATCCTGTGCTTTCATAGAGAGGCACCTCCCATTTCGTTTATCTGATAAATGATTTCGTCAGCAGTTTTATTTTGAAGAAAATAATCCTCCAGCAGCAATGCGCCGTTCGTGACAGCGTTTTCCATCAAGGAAAGGGTATAGAGCATATTGTCAGAAGAGGAGTTGATGTCTGTTTCGCCGTCATAAAGGATGCCCTGCTTATACAGGACAGCATTTCCTTTTTTGAAGAGTAAGAAGCTGCCAATGACAGTTTCCGTGTTGAGTGCAGCAATGATTTGTGCAATATCATGGAACCGTTCTTCCGGGATACCGCTGAATACGGTGATCATTAACTCAAACAGAATGAATTTTTCTCCGGCTGATTGAAGGGAGACGGTATAGGCAATGGACCGTTCCTGATTGAACGGTGCGGGTGCATTCAGTATCAGAACAGGACCCTGACCGTAGTCACTGATTTCCATTTCAGATACGCGGTCCTTTAATAAATTTCCCAGGGTTTCAAGATATTCTCTTGCAGCTTGCTCCTGCATAACGTATTCCTCCTCTGTCAGACAAGATAATCAAAATCGGCATCTGTCAGGATTTTGCCGTATTTTGAATAATTCAGCTTGATTGCTTCTATGATGTGGGCGTTCTTCAGTCCTGTCCCTTCGGATGCCGCCATAAAAGCGGCATTGGTCAGGACTGCTTTGATATTGCTGCCGGAAAGCTCAAATTGATTGGCAAAAAACTCAAGATCAAGGGGCTCATCGGTTTTTGCCGCTGAGGGAAGGAGCTTTTTCCAAAGATCAAGACGAACCTCAGGAGTGGGAAAGACAAAGTTGATCATAAATCTGATTCTTCTTTTGAAGGCATCGTCAATATTGTTGATATAGTTTGTGGCAAGAATGGTGATTCCTTCGTGGTCTTCCAGCTTCTGAAGCAGATAGGCGGTATCCGAGTTGGCATATCTGTCATTGGCATCCTTAACCTCCGATCTCTTGGCAAACATCGCGTCAGCTTCATCAAAAAAGAGCATGGCGTTGATGTTTCTTGCTTTTTCAAACAGTCGGTTGATATTCTTCTGGGTTTCACCGATATATTTGCTGGTCAACTGTGAGAGATCGATACGATAAAGGTCAAGTCCAAGTTCGTTGGCCATAACCTGGACTGCCATGGTTTTGCCTGTACCGGGAGAGCCGTAAAACAGCGCGCAAAGTCCCTTTCCATAGGGAGTTTTCTTTCCGAAGCCCCAGTCTTCATTCACGACGCTGCGGTACCGGATCTGATTACAGATCAGCTTCATCCGGTGCTTCTGTTCTTCACCGACGATCAGATCGTCCCAGCCAAAGACTGCGTTGATTTTTACGGCAAGATTTCCCAATTGATTCACGGAATGCTGCCGGACCGCTTTGACAATATGATCTTCACCGACAGGTGCTTTTTCGGATGAAGCCAAAAGTCCGGCAAGACGTGAAGCGTCTCTTATCTGCTTTGGCGTGAGGATATAACGGTTTGCGTAAGACGTCAGTTCCTGTTTGCCGGAGGGGAGATATTCCTTCCAGAAAACAAAACGTTCTTTCGCGGTCAGTATCGGCATCTCTATGCTGACTCGTTCCGCTTTGGTGCTGCGGAAGGAATCGTCCTTGTCCGGAGTGAGCCAGAATACAAATCTGAAAAGCTCAGCAATCAGCCCTGCAGCAGTCGAATCCTCCGGATGGTTCGGAAGATAGCTCTTTTCCTCCTCTTCCTGCAGTGCCTGTTTTTTGCAGATACAGAAGCAGGGGAGGGCGCCCTTCAGGAGACATTCGGTATAGATCAGATCCAGCCTTTCGGAAAGATCTTTTTCATTCCGGAGAATGGGGTCAAGTCTGACCCTGATGATTCCCATGCCAAGAGCAGAGGCGGCTTTGCAGGCAGCGATGGATCGTCCGATACCCTCCGGGCCATACAGCTCCGCGGCAAAACAGCCTTTTTCCCGGAACGCTTTTTTCAGAATATAAAAGAGCAGTTTCTCCGGAATCTCGTTCCGGATGGGAATATAGGTCCTGCTGTCAAATATCATTTCCTCACAATATTCTCTCAGCCTGCTGTCCAGGCGGTTATCGCCCATCAGATAGGAGGCAATTCTTTCTGTCACAACAAGCTGGTCGCAGGAACCGCTGCCGAATTCCTTTTTTGTTTGATGCATACATAAAAAGCGGCACAAATACGAGCTTCCGTCCATCATCCGGGCGGCTGACGCCGGCCTGGTTCCGAATAATACCTGATAAAGCGTTACCGCCAGCCATTTGGTGGCATAGATATCTGAAGTATTGTTGTGGAGCTTTGAAAAGATCCCCTCGTATTTTCTGTCATACTGAGGAGCGAAGGCAAGCAGCAGTCCGAAGGCTTCCAGCTCGTCCAGCTCAAACTTCAGTCTGAGGATTTCAAAACGCGGCAGACTGTCATTTTCGGAGCTGCGTTCCAGACGTTTCAGGATATGACGGCGGGCCTGGAAGATCTGATGCAATGCCTTTTCCGAGAGTCTCATGGAGTAGGAGGGGACATTCCGCGGTTTCAGAAAATGATCAAAATCTGTATAAGAAACGGAAATCCGGCGGATGGTTCCTGTTTCCTTCTGATCAGGCGCTCCGCTGAGGGGAATTCCTTCGGCGCTGAAAACAACAGAAAAGCACATATCCAGAAAGGCAAAAAGCTCTTCGAGATATTCATTGTCATCATGATAGGGCTGAGGGGTCAGCCCCGGATCAAAATAGGAAGGATAGAGATCGTTGACTGTCATATCGGACACCTGCCTAACCAAAATAGCGGAAGCCGAGGATGGTAGTATCCAGCAAAACGGGAGTTCCGTTTCTGAATTCGTCCAGATGCTTTTCCAGCATGGAAACCATCTCATTAAGAGAATAGTATTTTCCGGAGAGTCTATTGAGCTCATGGGAAAGACGCTTTTCTGTGAATTCCTCTCCGTCGGGGTTTTTCATCTCTGTTACACCGTAGGAAGTCATAAATAATGTGCTGCCCTGGCAAAGACGAAGGCTCTTCTGCTGAAAGGATACCCCGTGCATTTCGCCTAAATTAAAGTGCAGCTCTTCCTCTTCATCGCAGCGGTAGGCCTCACCCGGCTGCCTGATGATGATCGGAGGCATACCGGCATTGACATATCTCATGGTTCCTGAACGGAGGTCAATGTCTGCCATCAGAGCGCTGACGGTCATGCTGATCTCGTTGCTCTCAAATCGACAGAGACTGTTATTGGTATCGTAGGCGATGCGGTAGGGTTCATTTCCTTTTTTGGCCAGGGCACCGATGTTGGCTGAGGCCAGCATAGACATCAGCATGGAGGGAAGGGTTTTGCCTACCGATTCTCCCATGACAATAAACAGACGGTTTTCATTGACAAGAAAATAATTGGTAAAGCTGCAGCTGTTGTAAACCGTGTTTTTCAGACTGGCGTAAAGTTCAAAATCTTTTCTTTCATTAAACAGATTGTAATCGGTTTCGGCGGACATGGCCGATCTTAAATTTCTGGCAACATCCAGCTCGGCGCGCAGTCTTTCCTGTGAGGCGGCGGCTGCCTGAAGGTCTTTGGTGTATTGAATAATGGATTCCGCCATGCTGTTGAAATTGTCGGTCATATATTCAAGCTCATCGTGGGTGGTGATCCGGATTGGCTCAAACCGGGTGATTTCATTTCCGGAGCTGACAAAGCTGTCCATTCTGGAGGAAAGCAGCTTGACAGGTCCGATAACTCTTTTTCTGATGAACAGCAGAAGAATGACGGCAAAGATCAGAATGACGGCTTCAAACACGATGACAAGAATCACCGTTGTCCTGACGGCGTAATTTTTTACATTTTCCATGGGAAAACAGACCCCTATCACGGCATAGGTTGAACCGTCGTGGGCTTTGAGGGGAACAAGAACCGTCATCAGTTTTCCTTCACGGGAGGTGTGCAGATTAAAATTATATTGTTCACTGCCTGTTGCCATCAATTCCTTTACCTGATCAAATTCCGGAATATCCCGGCTTTTCTGTCCAAGCTCGTATTGTTTATTCTCATCGACGTCTTCTGGGTTCAGGTCAAACAAATAGGTGACTTCACCTGAAAGATCGCCGTTATTGTCATATTCCGGACGGTAGACATACAGATAAGAAATCTTGAAAACGGTTTTGATTGCCTCAAGATCCTTTTGTGTGAGAATATAATCGTCATCTTTTCCTTTTTCAAGCCATTTCTGAGCCAGACCGGAGTCAATGGTTTCATCCACATATTGGCCGCACCGCCGCATCAGATGCTTGCTGTAATCAACCGTGTGCCGATAGCTGACCAGGTAGGTCAGATTACCGATCAGAACAGCCACAAGTAATAAAAGAATAAGAAAAAAATAACTGAGTTTAACGTCAAGTTTATGATATTTCTTCATGTATCCGATTCACCTCACAGAGGGGGATTAATTCCATATCTCAAGATATTTGACTTCATTGTCAACCTGTTTTTCAGACAGCGCCTTGTCGCAGAGAAATACATACTTTTTGGCGGCTATGTCATTGCGGTCATATTTCAGCAGCTCAATAAAATAGGATCTCGCTTTTGAATAATTTCCTTCCAGGAACATTTCGACACCGTTTTCAAACACGAGACGGCTTCTGCGCTTGCGGTATTTTATCTCGGTAGGATCACTGTCAAAAACGTCGTAGACGATTTCCCGGTTCCCGTTTTCAGCATTGAGGACAGCCCCAAGCCTGCGTGCCGCAAATCTGGTTCTGAAGGCCCGGATATTTTTGGCAGCGGTTTCGGTGATCAGGATGGCAGCACCGTATCGGGAAGCGCACCTGCTGAGTCGGTGGGCTTCACGCATACCGCCTGAAATGGCAAGGGTTGTTGAAAAATCACCGTAGCTGACTTTTGTGATGAATACAGGTCCGAAATGAATTCCAACGGAAAGGGAAGAAGTATCATCCTTCTGTACCTGCGAAGCATTCCGGATCACGGCAAAAGCGCCTTCCAATACGTTGTCACCGTTTTCAAAAACCGCCTCGATTCCTGCCTCGTTAACGCCTGTCAGACGACCGTGATGTTCTATGATGGCAGGAGCAGCAAAGGAAAGGGCTTTATGGATGGAGTCGATTTTATTTTCACAATCCGGATCCTTGCTTTCCGGCAGGAGGATCCGGATATTCATCAGAGCAGCGCTGAGTTGTTGGGGTGCAGCAGGAGTATTCATAATGCTCCTTCCTTTCATGGAACTTGAATGTTTGTGACGGCAGGATTCATAATCTGGATGATGCCGCCGTAGGCACACATGAGCTTGCAGGTGTTGTTCAGGGCAGGAAAACCGCCGATCAGTACCGTGGGACTGCCCGGCAACCAGGGAGCGGGAATGACGGGAATGCAGGGCATAGGGGTCAGGACGCCCAACGCGGCAGCAGTAGCGGCTGCAACCGTGGGATTGGCGGGACAGGTACACATCCCGAAGGGCATAATATTGGCAAGGGGTTTGTTGTCCATGATATTTGCAAGGGGAGTGGCAGAGATTGTCTGATTATTCGGAAGTACACTAAGTGCTGACGGTGTCATTCCGAAGGAACACATGAGCTGTGCTCCGGCGCATACGGCAAATCCCATCATGTATCATTTCCTTTTCGTTTGAATGATTTTATTCCGTGAGATCGGGACGAAGACAGGTCTGACCCTCCCGATGATATTCCCTGCGGACAAATCTGACGCCGCGGGATTCAAAAACGATGCCTGCCGTTTCTGAACAGCTCCTGATGACAAGAAAGAAGGACCCGTTCTGATCAGCCCTTGTTTTTTTCAGGGGAAAAAGAACACTTCCCGTTCTTGGATGAAATTCTCTGAGGGGATCAGTGAGCCGGTATTGCTTATGATTCTCAGATAACGAATTGGCGATTGTAATGTCTTCTTCAAAACCATCTGAAACCAATCTGTAGCAGCATCCGTCGAGAACAGCCAGATCCGTGTGATAGATCATCAGCTCGCTGCTGTTTTTTTCTGCATCGGTCAGAAGCTTACAGGAGCTGTTCTTGTCCGGCAGACATACTGTAATTTCTGCAAAGGGATCGGCTTTGCCCTCCACACGAAGCATTCCCTCCGGTACAGGGTAGTTCCTTGAGGGGGTGAGCCGGATGGTTACGGTTTTTGTCATGGAATCGCTGACAGAATAATCCAAAGAGGTCTTCTGATAAAAGCCGCCTTCTGCGTGAATGGTATAGGATTGGCATGCAAGGTCGGTAAACACAAACCAGCCGTCTCCTTTTTTGATGGGAGGCTTCTGATGATCAATCCAGACCCGTACATTGCTGCCGATGACAGGGTTCCCTGTCAGGTCGTCCACCACAAAAACTCCCAGAGAAACGCTGGATATTATCCTGTGAGAAATAAGGATATGATCATTCATTCTCTGACCTCCCGCAGCTCAGGATGGATTTGTCCGAGAGTAATATCTGTCTGACGGACACGGGTAATCTTCGTGATCTTCTCGGAAATCAGCTCGATGGGATAGACCTTATAAAAGAGAGAAAGGCGATAGGGAACATTAGGCATATTCCAGATACGGTTCTTTTCCTCCAGCTCAGGCTCCAGAAGCTCCATTCTTGGCTCATATTGAAGGTCTGAAAAGGGCTTTCCAAAAAGATTGCCCCGAAAAACCGATGTTCCTTCCAGAATCTGAAGTGTCCGCCCGAGGATCTTTGCTTCTTCTAAGGAGCGGAATCTGATATCGCCTGATGAATAGGCGGTTATCATAAAGTAAAGATCCAGAAAGAGGGAGGGACTTCTGAAGCTGTCTGTGCCCGTGGAAACTCTCTCACTTCTGACAGAGGGATTGCGCCTGATATCATACAGATAGATTCCCAGGGATACATCCCCCTTGTCTGAAGGGCTGCACACACCGATACCTTCACTGTTAGGAATAATGGCAGGAACAAGTCCTTCTCTGAGAAGCCGGATGATCGCCTCTTCAACGTCTGCAATAATACTGTAATCCGCCATAACAAGTATCCTTTCTTTATGATGTCTCGGATATTTCCTGACTGCTTTCCGGCAGGATTTCTTCGCCGTTGATGTCATAATAGGTGCCGTTTCCTGTGTCCTTTCCATAGCGGAACTCGCCGATGTATTGTATCACACCGTTATCATAGAAGGACCTGCCCTGGCCGTCGTATTTGCCCAGATAGAAATTGCCGTCATAGATCAGACTGCCGCTGCTGTTGTAGAGCTTTCCGCTGCCATTGTACTGTCCGTTTTCAAATTCGCCGCTATACAAAAGTCTGCCGTTTGCATAAAGCTTACCGGTTCCCTGATAGACGCCGTCAACGATGCTGCCTTCATAGATTTTTTGCTCTCCCGAAAGACGTACCACAAAGCCGGTTACCACATTTCCGTTACTGTCCAGGGAACCCTGTTCCAGAACAGATCCGTCCTTCTGGTAGAACGTGCCCTCAGAGTCGTAATTGCCGTCCTTGAAACCGCCCGAATAATAGAGAGTGCCGTCGACATAAAACGAGCCTTGTCCGTTGTATTTTCCGTCCACAAAATCGCCGTCATAGATCAGACTGCCGCTCTGGGGGTCATAGAGCTTCCCTTTTCCGTTATATATGCCGTTTTCCACCTCTCCGTCATATTGAAGATTGCCGTTTTCGTCTTTTATCTGTGTTTTGCCGCTGAGCACAACACCCTCTTCCGAGATGCTTCCGCTTGAAATGACATTGCCGTTTTCATCATAAAGTGTGCCTTGACCAAGCATCTTTCCCTGGGAAAAGGAACCTTCATATTTCAACCTGCCCCCTGAATAAAGCTTTCCGGTTCCATCATAAAGACCTTCCTTGAACTGGCCTTCATAGATGAGAGCTTTCTTTTCAAACAGCCTGCCGGTGCCGTCATACTGACCGTTTTGAAATTCACCGTCATAAATGACATATTCTGTGGACGGATCATACAGCTTTCCGGTTCCGTTGTATTTCCCGACAGAGAATCCGCCTTCATACACAAGCACACCGGAATCCTTATCGTATAGCTGACCGGTACCGTCATAGATGCCGTTTATCACGTCACCGCTGTAGATCAGAATTCCTTTTTCGGAAAGGATGGTTGTCTTGCCGGTGGTGACTGTGCCATTTCCGATGGTGCCGGAAGCAATGATTTTTCCGTTGGTGTCATAGAAGGTTCCTTCTCCCTGCATAAGCCCCATGGAGAATTCGCCTTCATAGTAGATTTTATGATGACGGTAGAGCTTTCCCTTTCCGTCATATTTGCCGTCGGAAAATCCTCCTTCGTAGACAATAGCGGTATCTTCGTAGAGCTTTCCCTGCCCGTTCGGTTTTCCGTCGGCAAAAGCTCCCTCATAGACCTGATGTTCCGTTTGGTTCAGCACTCCGTTTCCGTCATAGAGCCCGTTTTTGAAGCTGCCGATATAGAGGGTGCGATGGCTTTCAGGGTCATATTGGGTTCCTTCTCCCTCGTACACCCCGTTTTTAAAGCTGCCTGCATACAAAGTGAAACCATCTTCCGAATACAGGGTTCCTGTGCCGTCGTAAACGTTGGAAGAAAAATTTCCCTCGTATCTGATCTTCTGATCCGGATAATAGAGCTTTCCCTCACCGGAATACTGACCTGCAGAGAATTCTCCCGTATAGACGAGCCTGCCGTCATAATCATAGAGAGTGCCGCCGCCTTCTATCTGACCGTTGTTCATTCTCCCCTCAAAGAGCAGCTTGTCCAGAGAAGGGGTGTCATACAGCCTGACCTTTCCGGAGTAGTTGACAGTCTGTACGCTGTTGACCCACATGGATTTTGTAAAGTACATCTCCTTCACGGGTAAGTCTTGCTCCGCTGCCCTTGGTTTCCATTGTCAGTGCATTGATGGAAATCACAAATCCCAGACTGTTGATCATTTCATAAAGTCTGCTGTAAATCAGCTTGATGCCAAATCGGTTTTTGTAAAAATGAAAAAATTCTTCAATGATATGATTGATCTCTTCTTTGGCGCGCAAAGCCGAACGGTCTGCTGTCACGTCTGCATAGACCCTGACGCCTGCATACTGCGGAGGGATTATCCTGTATTCCGTGCAGAGCATTCTTCTCTTTTCGATGGCTGCCATAATATTCCGGCAATATCTTTCGTCCGGTACAGCCATGCCGTCTTCGGAATAGGGTTTTACGATGACAGACCTCACGGGTTCTCTCTGGCTTTCGGTCTGGCTGTCCTGCTGAAGAAAACAGCAGGTTTCAATTTTGAGTCCTTGGGCATGCATGACGAGCTGCAGGATATCCTGATCAGAGACAAGAGTTTCTGTTGTCTGCAAAAGCCGGTATGCTCTGATACAGCATTGTTCAATCGTCTCTTCATCGGTACCGCCGGAGGAACGTCTTTTGTTTGTCACGATCAGATTATCATGAAAGCTGTTTTTGAACCTGTCTATTTTTCCTGCAGAGACATTTCCGCCTGCACCAAGGGTTGTGGAGCACCCGACAATAAAGATACGTCCCTCGGGAGCCATTCCTCGGATACTGTCACCGAACCGGATGATTCCGGCAGCCGTATCGAGGGTGTAAACGGGGTCTTCTGCGCCGCTGGAGGAAAAATCCGGAACCTTTTTCCATTCTATCAGCTTTCTGCTGCCGGCGGGAAGCTCTGTCATCAGGCAGAAGCTGTCATATTCCAATTGGTCCGTTTCCAGATGATACTCCTGAAAGGGCATCCCTGAACCATAGCCTGTTTCTCCCGCAAAAGAACACGACGGGTCAATATTGACTACCCGGATGCCCCGGTATTTGTCTGCGTCAGGAACCTTCAGCGTGATGTTTCCGGATCTCTGGTCGATGAATTTTTCAAAGTTTCCTGCGGAGGTATATTCCCCCTCCGGATCCCTCAGATATACGCTGGTCAGACCGTTGGCAGCCAGCTCGGAAGAAATGGTATTTTCATACTGAGCAGGAAGGTCATAATATTCCGCGCCTGTTTCTCTTTGCAGAACGGGAATCAGACCGAATTCGGCATTCCGGATCTGCGGAGGAATATCATAGCATCCGCCTGTCATACAAAAGCGAATAAAGTATCCGTTTCTTCCCTCAACGGTTGTCCTTTTCATTTTTTTGTCGGGACGGAACCGAATCATCCCTGCCTCAAGAAAACCATAGGTACCGTCCTGAACCTCAAGCTCTGTCCAGCCGTTTTCACCATAGTATTCGGGGGAGATATCCGCAAGGGGAATAAAGCTTTCCGGATCTGTTACAGGATTCCGGTCAACCTCTCCTGCATCGCTGATATCCATGAACAGGTGATGAACCTCCTTTTCTGCCAGGGGTTTGTCAAACCCGATATAGAATTCGCCTTTTTGTTTATCCGGAAAGGGGGAAATTTTCAGATTTCCGCCAAAATCAAGCTCAGCCCTGTCGACGATTCTTTTTCCTTTTTCTCCTTTGCAGATACAGCAGAATATTTTTGCCGAAGAAACATAGGTGCGCTCCGCTGCCTCAAAACAGATGTTTCCCGCCAGAAGCTTCGTGCCTTTCACAGCAACAATATCTTCCGAAAACCCTATCGAAATATCGGTTCCTGAAGGCTGCTTGGTGCAGCGCTTTATTCCTGTAAGCTTGAGAAACTTCCGGTAGTTTTCCGGGCCGATTCTGTTCAGGTAATAATGCTGTATTTCCTTGAACCATGAAAACATCTCCAGCATCGTCATGCCGGGATCGTGGTAGTTATAATCTGTCCATTCCGGGTAATTGCTGACGATACTGTTTTTGGCGTTTTCTATGATATCATCAAATTTTTCGTTGTCGAGATTAAGCTCGGGTAGCATGTTTCCCATCCTTCCGGGAGTTTCGCTGAAAAACCAATCCTTTCAGCGGCTCCGGTTATTTTATGCATGGACGATGTTGATATCCGTATTTTCCAATACAGGAAGAACATAGGGAAGACGGCGTATTTCCTCATCGTCAGTTTCTGTCAATCCCAGTGGACCCGAGAGGTAAGAAGTGATATAAATATTTTTGATATAGGAAATATGTCCTATCCTGAGGATTGCGCTCCGGATCTGATGTTCATGGGGAAGTCTTCCCGGACACCATTCGGCGGAGCCGTCAGAACCGTTGTATGTGCCGATGCACGATTGAATACTGCTTTCAACAGCACGTTTCAGATCAAAAATTCCGTTCAGTGTATCCGACGCGATTTCCGCTTTGATGCAGAGATGGACAAAAGTCGGTTCGGTAATATAAAGAGCTTTGCGGGAGATCAGACTGCCTGATATTCTGGGATAGAGGTATTGCTCCAGCTCTCTGCGGACATGGCTGAATCTCGCACCCTTTTTGATCAGTACTACCAGCGTAACGGCCCCGTTTTCAGGGACTTCCGACAGATTTCTGCCGCTGTACACCCTGACTCCGGCAATGCTGCGGGAAGCGCACAGGGCAAGCTCCTCCAGGTCACGGCAGGTCACTGCCTTTCCCTGAGTCCGGAGCATGACTGCGCTGCGATTCAATGCTTCAGAGAGTGTTTCTGTATCGCAGCCTCCGTAAAAATCCGCAGGATTGACGACGGATGAAATCAATCCGACGGAACGTTCCATACCGGTAATGGTTCCTTTGGGAGCATTGGATCTTTGTCCGCCGCCGGTAGAATAGACAATCCTGATATTGTTGGAGGACGAAGCAGGAGGAATCTTTCCTGTTCGTCCGTTTCCGAAGGTGACGGTTCCGCTGCTTCTGTCAAGTATATAGCAGCGGGCAGAAGCGTTCTGGTCCACAAAAGCATTGACCTCCTGCCATTTTACCCATATTTCTGTCGTCAACCCGGTTTCGTCTGTTGTTCTCATGATGTCGGTTTGCTGTTGAAGAAGATCTGCCTCTGCTTCGGTAATGAAGAGGAATTCATTGATATAGACCTCAGCGTCAAGAATATTGCCGGAGGACAGCCTGAAGGAGGCATTTTCTGTATAGATATTCATTGCAAAATATTCTGTCCGGTGACTGTCGGTATTTCTGGCACGGACAGTATTTTCGTAAATGCGATTGATAACGGGAAAGAGATGGTTTCCGTTTCTGAAGGCGTCATTGACATCCGCAATTCTGATCCAGAAAAGCTCCTGGCCAAAGAGCCTTTTTTTGATAAATCCATGGTTGTCAAGAAAAATGATGCTTCCGAGGGTCGTCAGTCCGTTGGTTTCATCGGCCATATTCAGGTCATTCCAGCCGTTTGCAGTAAGATACTGCCACTGCAGCTTGTTCCCCGGGGCAGCAGGGTCTTCTTCCATATCGAACAGTGTTCTCAGAGGCCCGTTTTCGGGGGGAAGAGAAAAACCGAGAAAAACAGATCTGTGCGGTGTACCCGTATTGTAAAAGGGAAAGAATTCTTTGTTGCTTTCAGGATTGTAATCAGATACCTTCAGGCAGTTAAAGGCTCTCATGGACGAAATCCGGCAGCCCTTTTTTTCATAGGTATAATCAAAGGAGAGGTTCCTGATAAAGGGGGACATATAGAAGCCCTTCAGCTTGTACAGGTTTTCGGCTTTCAAAACTCTGGCGCGGATGTAATAGGTTTCCTTGGACCCGGCAAAGACCCTGCTGATGTCATCAGGGCAGAGAAACGTAATACTGCGGAAGGTATCGGTAACGCCTTCCCTGAAGGTGAATACATCGCTGAAGGAGCTGTCTGGAAACAGTCTGCTCCAGCCGTAGCCGTTGTAATACTCCCAGATGACCTCCTTGATGGAAAGAAGATAGGAGGCTCTTTCTTTGAAATCGCTTTTTTTTGCAATCCATTTCCATTTTATTTCTTCATCGGGAAGCTGGTTTTCTATCGGCACCTTTAAAAATGAAATGTCAAAATTCATCGTCACCATGGCGCCGCACTTATCAAGTACTTCTCCGCAGCCAAAATAGATTTCGTTAAAGAGTCTGAACCTTTCGCCAAATGGAAAAAATGCATTTTTATCAAGATCCACATCTCCGTCAGAAATGTTGTCAGGGAGCACCTGCCTGGCGCCCGGCAGAGCCTGTGCGTGAACAAAACCGAAAGCATTCGCCTGATTTCTGTTTTTGGAAACGATCCTGAGCTGATATCCGTCATCATCCGGTACAATTTCATGGGGCAGGGATCCGCTTTTCAGGATAAGACTTCCGCCGGATACAACCGTGTTTTCAAACGGAAGATAACCCTTTTCCTTCGTATGATATTCTATTGTCATCCTGTCTTTATCCGTAAACACTTCCAGCTCTTCACTGCGCAGCGGTGCGCCGCCGTTGTGAAAAAAGCTCAGGCGGATCTCTGCATTGCCTGAAACATGAAAGGCATACGGATGTCGGATATACAGGGTATGACTCTGAAGGTTTTCTCCGGTCAGGCTGAAAAGAGCGGTGCGATGATGCAGGGGATCCTCATACTGACCGATATAGTCCTCTTCATCATCCACACAGAAGCATTTTTTCAGCGCGGCGGAGGTTACCAGGATATCATCAAGTGTCTCAAAAAAGACAGGTTCACTGTCGTGGTAGCTTGTCACAACCGTTCCCCTGGGCGCTTCTGTATTATCTGCATCTTCGGACGATAAACCGAAGCTGATCCATCCTTCGGAGGGGGCGGCAGGGAGAAGGGAGGCATTGAGCATATTATAAAATGCAATTTTGTTTTTTTGCGGAAGGCGGTTGATTTTTCGGATGGTGCCCTCAAACATTTCAGCGCAGGCAAGTCCAAGAGCAGCCGCAATATCAGGCTCCTCCGGTTCAAGGTGCCATTCGGGTGTATAGCTTTTTGCTTTTTCTTTGATCTCCCTTATGATATCCTGCCTGGTTCGTGAGTCTATTTTCACCACGCTTCATCATATCCTTTCTGATCAATAGACTTTTGCGCTGTCCTGATATCCCTCGGTGATATAGAAAGGATATACAAGGTTATAGGGATTGTTTGTCGAGCGGACGGTATAGTTGATTTTGATAAGAAGAACCCCGTCGTCATCGGGGGAATGGACCACATCCACTTCGATATCCTTGATTCTCGGTTCCCACATGATGAGCGCATTTTCAACCTCGTTTTTCATCAGCATCATTGATGTATAATCCGTTGTACTGAATACATAGGCATGAGTATTGCACCCGAAATGAGGGTTCATCGGCCGTTCACCGGGATGCGTGCCGAGGATGATGGTGATTGCCTGACGGATATCTTCTTCGTCAGAGCTTGTCAATGCTCTTCCGGTAATGGGATCGACTCCGACAGGAAAACTGAAACCTGTCCCCATAAAGCTTTTGATTCCGGAACGTGCCATGTACCTTCACTCCTTGTCAGGAAAATCAATTTTTAAAGGCTCTTCCATAAAATCCGTGGGTAAGAACCGATAAAATGTGAATAAAGCAAAGCGTCACGAGGCTCCACGTGATATACTTGAAAT
>CACYCV010000090.1 GCA_902772955.1 uncultured Ruminococcus sp. | reverse complement strand
TGGGACTCTGTCCCAAACCCTGCCGGGGAAAACCCTTTTTTGAAAAAAAGGGTTATTCCCCGAACCCCTTTCCAAAAAAACTTGTGTCTTTTCCATCAAAGAACAACAGAAAAAAGGGTATATTTTTAAAAATTGATTTCCCTGTTCAGTGCGTGACCGCACAGGACGATTCGCGGGCGGGTGACCCCGCAGGACGATTCGCGGGCGGTTGCATTATAAACCCGGAAGGACGCTTCGCAGGCCTCTCCTGACAAGGGGAAGTGGCACGAAGTGCCGGAGGGGTTCATAAAGCAACACACTTCACCAAACGATAAACCTGGATGTGATATACATTCGTCAAGTTGCCCGCAGGGGCACCCACGCCCGGAAAGCCCCCTTCATACGCCGGACGTGTTTGCCTTGACCTATTGATAAATTTATACATCAGGAGAAATTCAAAGTTCCTCATTCCTGATTCACTCATATTCGGAAAAATCCATGAATTCATTCACAACACTGTAAGACTCATACTCGTCAATATCATAAATGCCTTCGTATGTATCAATGCCGGATGTCTTCCGACGGTATTTTCCCGCACGGTCGTCCTCTGAAAGCCACATCCGGATATACCCAGGGATGCTGCTGACAGGCATCTGCCTTCGCGGATTGGCACTCAGATAGCAACAGAGCTTTTCCAAAGAATTCTTCACCATCATATCAGGGTAGGTGTGTGTCAGTTCGTCCATCAGTTCCTCGCTTACCGTGTAGCTTCCGTTCTGACAGGGGATTACCAGTTCGCCACACACTTTACTTTCCTTTTCTTTACTTTCCTTTTCTTTACTTTCCTTTCCTTTACTTTCCTTTGTATCATTTTTCTCGGAATTATGGTAATTAATCCCGGATTTATTCTCATTTTTCCCGGATTTATCCGAATAATTCCCGCCGGCACTTCCCTTTTTCCCGGATAAATCATCCGATGGGTACATTTTGATAAAGGATTCAGTTTCATCTTCACTCAAAAGCCAGAGCTTTGAATTCACAACAATGTCGCGCCGGGCACCCTTTTTGGCGGCCTGGTAACGTCGCTGCACGGATTTTGCCGTCAGTATGTTGGTCTGCCCTACGGGAATTTGTTCCAGAAGAGAACGACTAATCAGACAGTCGATAATTTCCGAAATTTTAGATTCCGAAAAACCGAAATATTCGGACAGATCCAATATCAGATCCTCATCCAGCTCCACAGAATATCCGTTGCCGTCCCGGTACATTTCACAAAGCAGATAGAGATACACACAAATTCCGTCTGTATCGTATTTTGCTTTCAGCCGCTTGATTTTCTTATCAAAAAAGAAGTCTGTATCAAAGGGAAAATAATCCAGGTTTTCTTTCTTCTGACGCGCCATTTTATTACCTCCTTGTGGACATTGTCCTGCGCTGTTAAAATACCCTTTCACTTAATGGGCCTAAAACGGGTTTTTTCGACCTTTTGAGGTCGAATTATCACAAGGATATGATAAATATTTTTTTCTCAATCAGATAAGAAAATCTGTCATAACGGGAAACAAAAAAACTCCTGAATTGTTTCACATGAAACATTAAAATGACATCGGAGATACTCTGTCCAAAAAAAGCGCACATCCGGTGAACGGATGAACTGGATACACCGGATGCGCTGGATGCAGGGGGCTTTCCGGTCGCCCCCTGCACCCCTTCGGATGGGAAATTAATAAGGAGAGGCTTGCGAAGCGTCCTTCCGGTTAAAAAAGAACCGCTCCAGAGCGCCCCGTAAGGGGTGTGAGGAGCGGAAGCTGCGGCAGCAAAGCTGGACACGGCATAATCAAGCGGAACGGAGTGGAGCAAGCCGCGAATCGTCCCGCGCGGTCACGCGCCGCGAATCGTCCCGCGCGGTCACGCGCCGCGAATCGTCCCGCGCGGTCACGCGCCGCGAATCGTCCTGTGCGGTCACGCCCCCGGTCAAAAGAAAAACGATACAGCGGCATAAAAAACCGATGAAGCTTCCTTCATCGGTTTTTTGCTGTCATACTATTCCTCAATAAAAGGCTGACAAAAAGCAAAGGTCTGGCATA
>CACYCV010000089.1 GCA_902772955.1 uncultured Ruminococcus sp. | reverse complement strand
CGCGAATCGACAGCGGAGGCACTCCGCCCACCCCAAAGCGGCGCGTTAGCGCCGTGTGGGGTGGAAGCCGCGGCAGTAAAGCTGGACGCAGCGAAATCAAGCGGAACGGAGTGGAGCGCGCCGCGAATTGACAGCGGAGGCACTCCGCCCGCGAATCGTCCCGCGCTGCGGATCATTCTTTCGTGTACTTGCAGCGGTCATAATCGTAGTTGAAGGCGTAGACCGTGTTCTGGGTGGCAGTGGTTCCGTCAGTGCCAAACCATCTGTCATTGCCAACATCGGCAATGTGGAACTTGAAGCCGGTGGCATCCTCCGGAATATATGCCACAAACTGCTTGAAGGTCTGAGAGGTGCTCCAGAAACCAACATTGTAAACCTTCGTGGTGTTCAGTGCGGATACCTTTGCGTCTCCTACACCGGTCTTGCCTCCCCAGTAGTGTACCAGATAGGTGTCACTGTTGGGCCTTTCGTTGCAGACATAGGTGATGACATTTACGTTGATCTTCTTCATGCCGGCATGGGTGTCACGCTGTACTCCTACTTCATATTGCTCCTGCTTGCTGGCAAATACCTTTCCGTTGTACTTCAAGGAAACAGTAACAGTGTAGATGCCCTTGCTCTTGGGATTCCAGATAACCTCCTTGTCGTTGTAGGGATTTCTCGGCGGTGTATCCGTAACCCCGTCCTTCGTGAAGGTGATTTCATAATCCTTGAAATCAAAAATGGACGCCATATTCTTCACATCGGCACGAACATATACGTTTTCACCCGGCTGGGCATATTCCTTGGAATATATGATCCTGGAAATCCGGGTGGGCTGTACCGTAACACCGCAGGAGCCCTCTACTACCTTGCCTTTGGCATCCTTTGCCTTTACAACCAGCTTGTAATAGCCGCTGTTGGTGTTGAACTGTCTGACACGGCTGCCGGTCTTGTTTTCGGCAATGGTATAGGTTTTGTTGTTCTTGACGAAATAGTAGGAATAGGTGTAGGGAGCTGTGCCGCCGGTGACAAAGGGAGTGATTTTGACCTTTTCATAGTTGCCGATGAATTTTCCGGTATCCAGCGTGATGGAACGGAAGGTCAGCTCCTGCTTGTAAACGGTGAACTCCACGCTTCTGGATATCGTCGTGCCGCTGGCATCCATGCCGGTCAGGGTCAGCAGATGCTTGCCGGACTTCTTGGGTGCCCAGTCCAGAATAATGGTAGAGGTATGATTCTTGGTGTCTGTACTGCTGGCCTTCAGGTTCTTGGAAAGAACCTTGTCGCCGTTTCTGTCCCAGATGTTGCAGTGATAGACAATGGCTGAGGTGCCAAAGGTTTCGTTCTGGGTTTTGGCAGCGATTTTCATGGAGGTGCCCAGAACAATCTTGGACTGGTTGGGAATCGCTAGCTTTGAGAAATGATAGTAATCCTTCAGACCCACGTTCTTGGAGGATTGGTTCAGCTGGAAGGGGAAGGACGCATTCAGCTGATAGGTCTTGCCGGCTGTTTCGTCCACTACAACGGCTTCCTTTACGGTCAGCGCAGAGGTATCTCCGCCCTTGTCGACAAATTTGAAGCTCCAGGTGTAGTTGTGGAAATTGTTGGAATCCAGACCCTTGACCAGATTGTCCAGATCTACCAGCATGGTGCCGTCTGAGAATGTCTCTTCACCACTGAAGTTGTAGGCCATAGCATCGTCCTGGCTCATTCTGAAATAAGGAGCCGTCTTTTTGACATATTTGGTGCCGTCAGCCTTGTTGGTGGCTGTAATCTCAATGTAGCTGTCGGTACGGTTGTTGGTGTTCAGGGTATATTTGAGATAAATATTGGAGGATTTGAAGTTGCGGTCGATATTCAGCTTGGAAAAGTCATACATCGCTGAGCTTCTGCTTTCCTCATAGCCGATGCCCTTTACAACGGATTCCGTGTTGAGTGCATCATACGCCATCCAGAAGAAACCGCCGTCAAAACTGGTTTTTCCATGAGAATTGGCAACCTTGAAGGCGCCCAGCTCGCCGGCATCCACCTGACCGTTATCGTTGATGTCAGTCCAGATGTTGTCGTTGTAGCCCACAATGGTCATTTCATGGCAGCCGTCCCATCCGATCTGCTTGGTGACGGAATACTTCCCCGCTTCCCCCTGATTGTAGGTCGAAGAAGATTTGAGCTTGACAGTTTTGTAGGAGTTGACATAACCGGTAAAAGAAATGATGTCACCGTTGCGCAGCGTTGCCTTCAGTGCCGCCAGGTCGCTGTCATCCGGAGTGGTAATGCGGGAATTGATCCGGCCTACCACATCATATTCCATATAGCTGGTAATCCGGTACTGATTGGCTTCATGCCACGCATCAAAGTTCGCATTCCAGTTCTTATAGGCATAGGCATCGGGGGCAGTGGCAAAGGTTGCGCAGCCTACATGAAACAGCATCTCACAAATGTCCCAGGAAAAAGCGCCGCCGTTTTTGCCGCCGTTGAGCAGAGAGTGAACAAACAGCGGCTGGAAGGTCGTTTCGGAAGAAGCGGGACGGTTCAGCAGCTTGTTCATTTCATAGGTAAACTGATAATAAATATTGGACCAGGAGCAGCAGGAGCCAACACCTCCCTGACTGCCGATCTCCGGGAAATAGGGTGTAGCGCTGTTGTCTACCGCAGGGACATAATTCTTTACCGCATCAATGGCACTCTGGACATCCTCACTGGAGGACATCGTCTTTCGGACTGCGGCAATATACTCGTCCGTATCCGTAATTTTATACTTGTAATATGCCGAAGGAATGACGCCGATCTTTTCCTCAGCAGGTGCGGCAGGTGCCGTATTGTCTGCTGCGCCCTCTCCTGAGGCTGCCGGTGCAGGATTTTCCTGATTTTCCTGATTTTCCTGATTATCCTCATTTTCCTGCCGGATCAGCTCCGCCGGCACGGCAGTCGGGTCGTCCGGATCCTCCTCCAGCACCTCGATTCCTTCCGGAAGAATCATGATTTCAGAGGACGGTATTTCGGTTTCCTCCGTTGATAGCACGACTTCTGCGGCTTCTGACGGCTCCTCACCGACAGTTTCCGCTGCAAGGACGGCACCGGGTACTGCCGAGACAAGAACGGCAGATGACAGCAGCGCCGCAAACAGCTTCTTCAATCGTTTGCCCATAAAATTACCTCCTGTTAATCAATTGTTTACAATATCTTAATATAAATTTTACCATTTTGTCATTTTTCGTCAATCGATAGAGTTTACAATTTTTATCCCTTAAATAGTAAATACTTCTGTACTTATTCAACAAAAGAAAAACGACAATTTCTCTCCCTGCTGCAGCAAGCAAGTTTCCTTTGGTCAATCTGCAGGATTTCCCGGCATTTTACTTGACAATCGTCGGAAAAAGCGGTATTTTATATAGATGTAAAGAGAATCAGACGGATGGTTTATCTCCGTCCGAAAAGGGGAAATAAAAAATGCTCACACTGGATAAAGTCTATCATGCGTCCTATGTGCTGAAGGAAGCCATCAGACCTACTGATATGATCAAGGCGACCAATCTTTCCGCCGACTGCGACCTGTACCTGAAAACGGAAAACCTGCAGGTAACCGGTGCATTCAAAGCGAGAGGCGCTTACTACAAAATTTCTCAGCTGACGGAGGAAGAGCGCGCCAAAGGCGTCATTGCCTGTTCCGCCGGCAACCATGCCCAGGGCGTTGCCCGTGCCGCTCAGAAATACGGCATCAAGTCCCTGATTTGTATGCCTGACGGAGCGCCCATTTCCAAGGTTGAGGCCACCAAAAGCTACGGTGCAGAGGTTTGTCTTGTAGAAGGCACCTATGACGATGCTCACGACAAGGCTGTGGAGCTGCAGAAAGAAACCGGTGCCACCTTTATTCATCCCTTCGATGACGAGATGGTCATTGCCGGTCAGGGAACCATCGGGCTGGAGATTCTGGAGCAGCTGCCGGATGTAGATGCCATCATCGTTCCGATCGGCGGCGGCGGTCTGATCAGCGGTGTTGCCTTTGCCGTCAAAGCCCTGAATCCCGGCATCAAGGTATATGGTGTACAGTCCGCAGGGGCTCCCTCCATGTATCTGTCCATGGCACACAACCAGATTGAAACCCTGGACAAGGTCAACACCTTTGCGGACGGTATTGCCGTCAAGACGCCGGGAGAGCTGACCTTTGAGCTGTGCAGGAAGTATGTAGACGAAATCATGACGGTAACGGATGATGAAGTGGCCACCGCCATCCTGTCCCTGATCGAAAAGCAAAAGCTGATTTCCGAAGGAGCCGGCGCGGTTTCGGTAGCGGCTGCCCTGTTTGACAAATTTCCCATCAAGGGCAAGAAGGTCTGCTGTCTGGTATCCGGGGGCAACATTGACGTTACGATTCTGTCCAGAGTCATTGACAGAGGGCTGCAAAAGACCGGCAGACTGTCCGAATTCACCATTGCCCTGACCGACAAGCCGGGTGAGCTGCAGACCGTTGCCAAGATTATTTCCAGACTGGGAGCCAACGTAGTGGCAGTCAGCCATGACAGAGCCGATCTGAACACGGACATCAACTCCTGCTATCTGCGTTTGTCTCTGGAAACGAGAAATCACGAGCATATTCAGAAAATCAAAGACGAGCTGGCCAGACACGGCTATCGCATCGTCAGCTGATTCATTATTCCATACAGGAAAGGAAGTTTTTACTATGGCAGAAATCATCTACACCAAAAACGCACCCGATGCAATCGGTCCCTATTCCCAGGCAATCAAAGTCAACGGTCTGGTATTCACCTCCGGTCAGATTGCCATCAATCCCGCTACGGGCACTGTCGAGTCCGACACCATTGAGGGTCAGACAGAGCAAGTCATGAACAATCTGAAAAATCTGTTGGAGGCTGCCGGTTCTTCTCTGGAGAAGGCCGTCAAGACCGTCTGTTTTTTAGCGGACATGAATGATTTTGCCGCCTTCAATGCCATCTATGGCAAATATTTCACCGGAAAGCCCGCCCGTTCCTGTGTTGCTGTCAAAACGCTGCCCAAGAACGTTCTCTGCGAAGTCGAAGTTATTGCCAGTGTGTGACCGCTGTCAATTCGCGTGCGCGTGACCGCGCGGGACGATTCGCGCCTTGCTCCACTCCGTTCCGCTTGGTTTCGCCGTGTCCAGCTTTACTGCCGCGGCTTCCACCCCACACGGCGCTTACGCGCCGCTTTG
>CACYCV010000088.1 GCA_902772955.1 uncultured Ruminococcus sp. | reverse complement strand
CCCAAAGCGACGCGTAAGCGCCGTGTGGGGCGGAAGCCGCGGCAGTAAACCTGGACACGGCACAACCGAGCGGAACGGAGTGGAGCAAGGCGCGAATCGTCCCGCGCGGTCACGCACCGCGAACACGTCCAGCGGGGTCACCCGTACGTTGTGCCGGGGTTGACCGTGGTGGGAAATTATGCTATACTGGAGACGGTATATCCGGGAAAAAACAGAAATAAGAGGAATCAGGCTATGGAAAATTTTCAGACAAGACGGATTGTGGTGAAGGTCGGTACTTCCACCCTCACCTATGATAACGGAAAGGTTAACCTCAGACGGCTGGAGCTGCTGTGCAAGGTCCTCAGCGACCTGCATAACAGCGGCAAACAGATTATTCTGGTCAGCTCCGGCGCGATCGGTGTTGGGATGGGGAAGCTTAAACTCAAAGAGCGCCCTGCAGAAACCCGGTATAAACAGGCGCTGGCTGCTGTCGGTCAGTGCGAGCTGATGTTTTTGTATGATAAATTTTTTGGAGAATACAATAACTCCGTGGCACAGCTTCTGCTGACAAAAAATGTTGTTACTAACGATCATTCCAGACAGAATGTCATCAATACCTTCCAGACTCTTCTGGAAATGGGCATTATCCCCATTGTCAACGAAAATGATACCGTGGCAATCGATGAACTGGTAGGAGCAAATTTCGGAGATAACGATAATCTGTCCGCGATTGTGGCCGATCTGGTGGGGGCGGATTTGTTGATTATCCTGACCGATATCGACGGCCTGTATGATGCTGATCCCCGTAAAAATCCCGATGCGATCAAGATTCCCGTGGTGGATCATATTGACGATGCTGTACGGGAAATGGCAGGGGGCACCGGTTCCAACAGAGGAACCGGTGGTATGGCAACCAAAATTACCGCAGCCGCAGCCGCTACCGGCGCCGGGATTAATTGCTGCGTGATGAGCGGCAACGACCCCGCCAATATCTATAAACTCATAGACGGACAGCCTGTGGGAACATTGTTTACCGCTGCGGAAGGAAGAATCTGATAGGAAAACGCTTTGAGATAGGAGAGTAGAGCTATGAGAGTGATTGACGAAATGGGTCAGAGGGCCCAAATTGCATCCAGACAGCTTTCGATTGCCGGGGAAGCAAAAAATGATGCCCTGAAGGCCATTGCAAAGGCGCTGACAGAAAATGTCGGCAAAATTATGGAGGCAAACCGGATTGACCTGGAAAACGGCAGAAACAACGGACTTTCCGCCGCTTTGCTGGATCGTCTGACTCTGAACGAAAGCCGCATTCAGGGAGTGGCCGACGGTGTGCTGGAGGTGGCTGCGCTGCCTGATCCCATCGGAACGGTGATCTCCGGCAGCACCAGACCCAATGGACTGGAAATTACCAAGGTGCGGGTACCGCTGGGTGTTATCGGCATTATTTTTGAGTCCCGTCCCAACGTGACGGTGGATGCTGCCGTGCTGTGCCTGAAAAGCGGCAATGCCGTGATTCTCCGGGGCGGCAAGGAAGCGATTCATTCCAACAAGTGCCTGACAGCCATTATGCAGGATGCTGTCGAAAGTGCCGGTCTTGACAGAAATGCCGTACAGCTGATCGAAGACACCACCAGACAGTCCTCCATTGAACTGATGGAGCTGACGGAATATCTGGATGTGCTGATTCCCCGGGGAGGCAAAGGACTGATTCGTGCCGTTGTGGAAAACGCTAAGGTGCCTGTGATTGAAACCGGTGCCGGCAACTGTCATGTATTTGTAGACGAGAGCGCCGATATCGCTATGGCTGCCAATATTATCTACAATGCCAAGACCTCCCGTCCCTCCGTGTGCAATGCCATTGAAACCATCCTCGTACACGAGAATATTGCCGAAAAAGCCCTGCCTGCCGTCAAAGCGCGGCTGGATGAAAAGAATGTGGAATTGAGAGGCTGTGAAAAAACCAGAGCAATTCTGGGAGACAGCGTGATTCCCGCAGAGGAAAAGGACTGGGAGACGGAATACGGCGATTATATTTTAGCCGTGAAGGTGGTTTCCTCACTGGAGGAGGCGACCGCCCATATTGCCAGATATTCCACCGGTCACAGTGAGTGTATTGTCACCTCCAATTATCAGAACGCCAAAAAATTTGTGGCAACCGTGGATTCCGCAGCCGTTTATGTCAATGCCTCTACCCGGTTTACGGACGGCGGGATGTTCGGCTTGGGTGCTGAAATCGGCATTTCCACCCAGAAGCTCCATGCTCGGGGCCCTATGGGACTCAATGAACTGACCTCCATGAAGTTTATTATCGAGGGCGACGGACAGATCCGCTGAGCTGCCGGAGTGTTTTTCGTGCCATAAAGAAAAACGCTTTTGACCTCTATACATCGGAAACAGTGTATCAAAAAACCCACCGGATGTTTCGTCCGATGGGTTCCGTCCTTTTCAGGCCGACTGAGATTTTTTCTTCCTGTCAGATCAGCAGATAAAGCAGGGCAAGAATCAGGCTGTTGTCGGTTTTTTCATCCATCAGCAGGAGCAGCAGACCGAGAATCAGCGTTTTTTCCTTATCTTTGAAAAAAGCCTCCATCAGACCCCCTGCTGGGGGCGGTTCATTTGCTGCCGGAGGAAAATGGTTCACGGCAGGAGGTGTCTGAGAAGACGATGTCTCCCCCTGGAGAACTGCAGGAGGTACTTCCGGTGCTCTGGAGACTGCAGGAGAGGGAGCTGGCTCCGCCGGTGCTTTGACGGAACGGTGCTGAGAGGCCTTGCGCTGCATTTCCTGTGCCCGCCGCATGGCTTCCTCCTGCATTTTTTTCATTTCGGTGTCGGTCAACGGTTTCACCTGCCTTTCGGATGGATCAGAACAGGGAAAGCCCTGCTCCCTTTAGCAGAGGAAGCATCCGCATAATTCCCAATAACCGGATGGCACCGTCAATCCTGGCGGCACGTTCCTCGTGCATAAAGGGACGCAGTGCCTTCAGCAGTCGGGTGCTGTCATCCTCCCGGTTGGCTGACTGCAGCATGGGCGCCAGCTTCATGAACATGGAAAGCAGCCGTGGGTCAGGCAGATTTCCCGGAGCAGTCTCCGGAGGAGCTGGCGCTGCCGGTGACGGCGTGGAAGCCTGGGGAGCAGGTGCGTTTCC
This sequence comes from uncultured Ruminococcus sp., assembly GCA_902772955.1. Taxonomy (GTDB): domain Bacteria; phylum Bacillota; class Clostridia; order Oscillospirales; family Acutalibacteraceae; genus UBA1213. Next base: position 1,044 of record CACYCV010000088.1, on the reverse strand, counting down.
CTGCCCCAGCATTCCTGTCAGGTTTCTGATCTGTTCCATGGTCTGAGGATCCTTCAGCAGCTCGCTCAGGGTACGGGACAAATCCTCCATGGGCTATCGTTCCCCCGTCAGCTTTTTCAGCAGCTCCTGGGCCTGAGGAGTATTCAGTATCTGCTGTGTCTTGTTTTTATCGGCAAGAATCTGCTGCACCTGCTTCTGCTGCTCTTGAGAAAGACTGTCATACAGCTTGTTCACGCTGTTTTTATCCATATACTCACCACCTCTACAGAAATATGTGCCGAAGGAGACAAATATGAAAATTCTGGTTTTTTCTGATTCCCATGGCAACAGCAGCGAGATGCGCCATGCCATCCGGTCCAACAAAGATGCCGATGTGGTAATGTTCTGCGGTGACGGGCATCACGATCTGATTGAAATGCAGCAGGATTTTCCCGACAAAGCCTACTTTGCTGTCAAGGGAAACTGTGACTGGTACTGCGATTTTGCACTGGTACAGACTGTAACCCTCTGCGGAAAGAAAATTCTGCTGACCCATGGCCATGCCCATTCCGTCAAGGAAGGACTGACCCGTCTGGTCTGCTTTGCTCATCAGGAACAGGCCGACATTCTGCTGTTTGGTCATACCCACCAACAGATGACCACGGCGGACGGCAGGATGCTGATTATGAACCCCGGTTCGGTCGGCTTCCACGAGGAATACGGTGTTATTACCATTGATGAAGCCACGGGTAAAATCACTGCCGTGGAGTATCCCCATAATCAGTATGGTCCGGTGGTGATCTCCTGATGGCTTGTATCTGAAAATGTGTCTTGTTTATTGTATGCCGGCCGCCGGCGTCGGGTGACCCCGCAGGACGATTCGCGGCAGCTCTCCACTCCGTTTCGCTCGGTTTTGCCGTGTCTATAGCAATCCAATAAAATAAAAACAGGCTTGACAAAGGTGGTAAGATAAAGGTAGAGGAACGAATAAAAGAATTGATTCACAAAAACAACGATATAACTATACACGAGATCAATGAAACATTGAAGCTGAATGTAAACGAT
>CACYCV010000087.1 GCA_902772955.1 uncultured Ruminococcus sp. | reverse complement strand
GGCTAAGCACCAAATAAGGGTTGACAAGGCAGAAAAAGAGTGATATGATGAAGCTACATTAAGAAAACTGCATGGAAAAGGACCCGCTTTTTCGGAACTGCGGACAGAGAACGGTGGTCGTTGGCTGAAAGCCGCCGTCGGCAGGGAAAAAACGGAACCGCCTTGGAGCAGTGCGGCGAACAGAAGACCTTCTTTAAGCCGCAACGTAGACCTGCGTTAAAGGTATTGAGTTCATCTCACCGAGTGACGGTGCTTCTGCGCCGTTAAAACAGGGTGGAACCGTGGAGCAATCGCCCCGCCCCTGAGCTGTGTTGCGCAGCTTTGGGACGGGGCTTTCTTTTCGGAAGCATGCAGTCGATCATTAAAAAGAAAACGGAGGAATGATGATGAAAGTAGAACTGAAGGATGGCGTTATCAAGGAATTTGAAAACGGTACAACGATTGCCGATATTGCCAAAAGCCTCGGTGCAGGATTGTATAAGGCTGCCTGCGTCGGTCGGATCAACGGCGTTGTCTGCGATCTGAGAACTCCTGTGGAACAGGATTGCAAGCTGGAAATTGTCACCTTTGATGAAACAGACGGCAAAAAGGCATTCTGGCATACCACTTCCCACGTTCTTGCACAGGCAGTTAAAAGATTGTTCCCGCAGGCAAAGTTTGCCATCGGCCCGGCAATCGACAGCGGCTTTTACTACGATTTTGATGTAGAAAAGCCTTTTTCGCCGGATGATCTGGAAAAAATCACCGCCGAAATGAAAAAAATCGTCAAAGAAGGCTTTGACGTGGAACGCTTCCTTTTGCCGCCTGAGGAAGCTGTCAAGCTGTTGGAGGAAATGGATGAGCCGTACAAGGTTGAATTGTGCCGGGAACATACCGACAAGGGCGAACCGATCAGCTTCTATCGCCAGGGAGAATTCACCGACCTTTGTGCAGGTCCTCACCTGATGAATGTTGGTGGTATCAAGGCCATTAAGCTGACAGCCTGCACAGGCGCCTATTGGAGAGGAGATTCCAAAAATCATCAGCTCTGCCGTGTATATGGCGTATCCTTCCCGAAGGCATCTATGCTGGAGGACCATCTGAAAATGCTGGAGGAAGCCAAGCTGCGGGATCATAACAAGATCGGCAGAGAGCTGGAATACTTTACCACCGTTGACTATGTCGGCCAGGGACTACCGGTTTTGCTACCTAAGGGCGCCAGAGTGGTTCAGCTGCTGCAGCGCTGGGTAGAGGATGTGGAACAGGCAAAGGGCTGCCAGCTGACCAAAACACCTCTTTTTGCCAAGAGAGAGCTGTATAAAATTTCCGGCCACTGGGATCATTATCTGGACGGTATGTTTGTTATGGGAGATCCTCAGGACGAAACCAAGGAATGCTTTGCCCTGCGTCCCATGACCTGTCCCTTCCAGTATCAGGTCTTTCTGAATAAGCAGCGCTCCTATCGTGATCTTCCCATGCGTTTGACAGAAACTTCCACCCTGTTCCGCAATGAAGCATCCGGAGAAATGCACGGACTGATTCGCGTCAGACAGTTTACCATTTCAGAAGGCCACTATATTCTGCGTCCCGATCAGTTAGAGCAGGAATTCAAGGGTTGCCTGGAGCTGGCAAAATATTTCCTGGATACGGTAGGACTTTTAGAGGACTGCTCCTTCCGCTTCTCACAGTGGGATCCTGCCAACCCCAACAACAAGTATGAAGGAACACCGGAGCAGTGGGAGGAAGCCCAGTCTGTTATGAAGAAAATTCTTGACAATATCGGCCTGAAATATGAAGTCGGTATTGATGAAGCTGCTTTCTACGGCCCCAAGCTGGACATCCAGTATAAAAACGTGTTCGGCAAAGAAGACACCATCGTCACCATTCAGATTGATATGCTGCTGGCCGAAAAATTCGGTATGTACTATATTGATTCCGATGGTCAGAAAAAACTGCCCTATATCATTCACAGAACCTCTTTAGGCTGCTTTGAAAGAACCCTTGCCTATATGCTGGAGCACTTTGCCGGTGCATTGCCCATGTGGCTGAGCCCGGAGCAGGTCAGAATTCTGCCCATCAGTGAAAACCTGGCGGATCGGGCCAAGGAAGTAGAGCAGGCTCTCATCGCTGCCGGTATCCGGGTAACCACCGACCTGCGCAGCGAAAAAATCGGCTATAAAATCCGTGAGGCACAGCTGGAAAAGATTCCCTATATGCTGGTAATCGGTGCCAAGGAGGCAGAAAACGGCACGGTAGCCGTCCGGTCCCGCAAACAGGGTGATATGGGTGCCATGAGTCTGGATGATTTCCTGACCCTTGCCTTAAAAGAAATCAGCACCAAACAAAAATAATTCCGGCGCCGCACAGCATCCGGAAAACAAACAACTCAAAAAAGCGATTCCCTCCGAACAAAAACATGATCGGAGGGAATCGCCGTTTTATTATGTAAACAACCGAAATCAGTCAGCGTACTTGTTTTCTTTCTGGGACCAGGAATACATCTTACGGATTTCCTTACCAACCTGCTCCAGCTGATGCTCAGCCTTGAGAGCACGGGTAGCATTGAAGTGGGCTCTGCCATTCTTGTTTTCGGCAATCCACTTGGAAGCAAAGGTACCATCCTGAATTTCAGCCAGAACCTTCTTCATTTCAGCCTTGGTGGTATCGGTGATGATTCTTTTGCCTGTCTCATAATCACCAAACTCAGCGGTGTCGGAGATAGAGTATCTCATGAGAGAAAAGCCGCCGGAATAGATCAGGTCTACGATGAGCTTCATCTCGTGGATGCACTCAAAGTAAGCATTCTCGGGAGCATAACCGGCTTCCACCAGAGTTTCAAACCCAGCCTGCATCAGAGCGGTAACGCCGCCGCAAAGAACAGCCTGCTCACCAAAGAGGTCGGTTTCGGTTTCAATGCGGAAGGTAGTTTCCATCAGAGCTGCACGGGCAGCACCGATGCCGGCGCCGTAAGCCAGAGCGATGTCAAGGCAGTGGCCGGTAGCATCCTGATAGACAGCAACGAGAGCGGGAGTACCCTTGCCCTCAACATATTCAGAACGAACGGTATGACCGGGAGCCTTAGGAGCAATCATGAATACGTCCACATTTTTGGGAGGAACAATCTGCTTGAAGTGAATGTTGAAGCCATGAGCAAAAGCAATTGCCTTGCCTTCGGTGAGGTTGGGCTCGATATCGTTTCTGAAGATATCTGCCTGCTTCTCATCGGGAGTCAGAATCATGATAATGTCAGCCTTCTGAGTAGCCTCTGCAGTGGTGTACACTTCGAAGCCCAGCTCCTTTACGTGATCCCAGCGTCTGCTGCCCTTGTAAAGGCCGATAATTACGTTAACTCCGCTGTCACGAAGGTTCAGAGCATGAGCATGTCCCTGGCTGCCGTAACCGATGATGGCAACGGTCTTGCCTTTGAGCTGGTTGATGTCGCAGTCTGCGTCATAATAAATTTTTGGCATTTGAATTACCTCCAAAGGAAATAAAAATATATTTTATGAAATTCGTTAAATCATCATTTGCGGGAGATGGCAGAATCTTTTTCGATTGCCACAGTTCCTGTTCTGACGATCTCACGGATGCCATACGGTTTTAACAGATCCGTCAAGGTTTCAAATCGTTCCTGTGTATCTGCAAACTGCAGCGTCATGGTATTGACCGAAACATCAACGATCTTTGCTTCCATCAGCTCGGCAATTTTCATGATGTCGAGCCTCTGCTTGGCGGGGCAGTTCACCTTGATCAGGGAAAGCTCCCGGCTGATATATTCATCCCGGGCAAAGGTGCGGACCTTGATCACGGGAATCACCTTATTGAGCTGCTTTTCCAGCTGTTCTATCACATATTCATCACCGTCAGCCACGATGGTGATCCGGGAAGTATTACTGTCCTCCGTAATGCCTACCGCCAGACTGTCTATATTGAAGCCTCGTCTTGAAAAAAGGCCGCAAACCTTTGACAGAACGCCGGGATGGTTTTCTACGAGAACCGAAAGTGTATATTTCATTTTCTGTCCTCCTTATCTCGACGGGGTATTCGGATGAACGTTGCAGACCAACAGGAAGGACTGATCGCTTTTCAGCATTTTTTTAGCAGCTGCTTCGGCTTCCTCATTGGTGGAAGCAAAGGCAGCCTCGATGCCATAGGCTTCTGCAATTTTTTTGAAATCCGGAATATCATCCAGCTCCGTAACGGCATAGCGGCTTCCGTAATAGAAATCCTGCAGCTCGTGAACCATACCAAGAACGGTGTTCCGCATCACAATAATTTTGATATTCAGATGATTCTGGGCAATGGTGGCCAACTCATTCAGCATCATCTGGAAAGAACCGTCTCCGCAGACGGCGACAACATCTCTGTTGGGACGGGCAAATTTAGCACCGATAGCAGCGGGGACGGAATAGCCCATGGTGCCCATGCCGCCGGAGGTAAAGAACCTGCCGTCAGACATTTTATAGCTATTGGCACACCAGATCTGGTTCTGCCCCACATCCGCAATCAGGATCGCTTTCTGCCGGAGCATTGCTGAGAGCTTTTCCAAAAAGCCCTTCGGTTCCACATAACCCTCAAAGGCAGGATGGGGCACAGCAAATTCCCGTTTCCAGGCAGCAATGCTTTCCAGCCACGCTTCCGGAGTCCGGTAATCCACATCCTTCAGCATCTGGCTAAGGACATTTTTAATATCCCCGACAATGGGAATATTGGTTTTCATGTTCTTGCCAATTTCGGCAGGATCAATATCAATATGGATAACGGTGGTATTTTCCACCACCTGATCGGGGGCAGATACGGCTCTGTCTCCGACTCTCGCACCGCAGAGAATAATCAGATCGGAATCATGAATCGCTTTATTGGCAGCCTTTTTGCCATGGGAACCGATCATACCTACATACAGGGGGTCATCGGAGGGCATCACACCAATACCCATCATGGTGGACACCACCGGAATCTGTGTCTTTTTGACAAAATCCCGGAAGCGAAGCTTTGCACCGGAGGTCAGCACACCGCCGCCGGCACAGATAACGGGACGCCTGGCCTGACCAAGAATGTCCAAGGCACGTCTGATCTGCATAGGATGGCCAGAAACGCTGGGCTTATAGCCGATAATATTAACTTTTTCGGGATAAACAAAGCTCTCAATCTCTCCCTGCTGAATATCCACAGGTACATCAATCAATACCGGACCGGGACGGCCGGTAGCTGCAATATGAAAAGCTTCCTTAAAGACCCGCGGCAGATCTGCCGTATTCTTTACCAGGTAGCTATGTTTGACAAAGGATTCACAGGCGCCGGTAATATCCGCTTCCTGGAAAACGTCCCTTCCCAGCTGATCGCTTTTGACCTGTCCGGTAATGGCAACCATGGGAATAGAATCCATATAGGCTGTGGCAATACCGGTAATCATATTCAGTGCGCCGGGGCCGGAGGTGGCAACACAAACACCGACTTTAGAAAGAGCTCTGGCATAACCGCTGGCGGCATGAGCTGCATTTTGCTCCTGACGGACAAGAACGGCTTTGATATCGGTTTCGGCCAGCTTGTCAAAAAAAGGACAAATCACCGCTCCCGGATATCCGAATACAATTTCAACGCCCTCCGCCTGAAGACATTTTACCATGATTTCAGCTCCGTTGATCATCGAACTCCTCCTTTCATATAACACCAATTATAGCATTACAAAAAATATGTGTCAAGTACAAATCGGTGTGTCGG
>CACYCV010000086.1 GCA_902772955.1 uncultured Ruminococcus sp. | reverse complement strand
CCACCAGGGGCTCTGCCCCATGGACCCCGCAGCCTTTAAAAAGGCTGGCGAAACTTTATTTTATCGTTTAATTGAATATTAGTATTAGATATTTTTTATTGTTTATGCAGTTCAAAGTCAGCAAATTTAGGAAAGGGTTCCCCCTGGGAAAACTGAAAAAATTTTGCTAAAGTTGATACAAGCCCTTGTATTTTTATGGAAAATGCGGTAAAATAGAACTATAAAATTTTAGGAGGTAATTCCCATGTCAGTAAAAGTTGCTATCAATGGTTTCGGTCGTATCGGCCGTCTTGCATTCAGACAGATGTTTGATGCAGAAGGCTATGAGGTTGTTGCAATCAACGATCTTACTAAGCCCTCTATGCTTGCTAACCTTCTTAAGTATGATACCGCTCAGGGCGGTTACTGCGGCAAGATCGGTGAAGGTCTTCACACTGTAAGTGCTGATGACGAAGCCGGTACTCTCACCGTAGACGGCAAGACTCTTACCATTTATGCAAAGGCTAATGCTGCCGAGCTTCCCTGGGGTGAGCTGGGTGTAGATGTTGTTCTGGAGTGCACAGGCTTCTACTGCTCCAAGGAGAAGTCCATGGCTCATATCAACGCCGGCGCCAAGAAGGTCGTTATTTCTGCTCCCGCAGGCAACGATCTGAAGACCATCGTATTCAGCGTTAATGAGAACACTCTGACTGCAGACGATCAGATCATCTCTGCTGCTTCCTGCACCACCAACTGTCTGGCTCCTATGGCTAAGGCTCTGAATGACTACGCTCCTATCCAGAGCGGTATTATGTCCACCATCCACGCTTACACTGGTGATCAGATGATTCTTGACGGTCCTCACAGAAAGGGCGACTTCAGAAGAGCAAGAGCCGGCGCTGCCAACATCGTTCCGAACTCTACCGGTGCTGCTAAGGCTATCGGTCTGGTTATTCCCGAACTGAACGGCAAGCTCATTGGTTCCGCTCAGCGTGTACCGGTTCCCACAGGCTCCACCACCATTCTGACTGCAGTTGTTAAGAGAGCTGACGTTACTAAGGAAGGCATCAACGCTGCTATGCAGAGTGCTGCTTCTGCTTCCTTCGGCTACAACGAGGATCCCATCGTTTCTTCTGACGTTATCGGCATGAAGTACGGTTCACTCTTCGATGCTACTCAGACAATGGTCAGCAAGATTGCGGATGATCTGTATGAGGTACAGGTAGTTTCCTGGTACGACAACGAGAACAGCTACACCAGCCAGATGGTCAGAACCATCAAATATTTCGCAGAGCTGGGCTGATGACGGGTTCATTTCGCAGCGTATGAACTGTTGAAACCACAAACACGGCATTCTTTCTTCGGAGAGGGTGCTGTGTTTTTTTTGCCTGACAGGGCAGCAAAAACGGTCAGCCTGAAAAAAACACCCGATGGATATGAAAGATCCATCGGGTGTCGGAGGTTTGTTTTAAAAAGGAAATATCAGAATATCTGATGCGGGTCTATTTTGGGAAAATAGCGGGAGCAAATGAATTCCTTGAAGCCGTTCACCAACTCCTTCAAAAATTTGGCTGTAGCTTCCGGACTTTGCTTCATACCGGTATGAACCCATTTTGAAACGCAGCCGGAGATGCCATAGGACAGGAATTCCGCAATGAAGCGTTTGTCTTCGTCAGAAATGGGCTGATGATCGGTAATCTGGTCAATTACATCACACAGAACATTGACGATGGCTTCAAACAGGTACCTGCGGAATTCGTCACCGTGAGCCGTATTGAAGGCGTTGGAATAAAAACGGGCGTTGTCCTTGACGATATACAGTATCAGTAGCAGCTTGTCGTTCCAGTTTTCCATGGAGAGGTTGTCAGCAAAGACAGAAATAATCTCAGTGGAAAGAATCCAGTTCAGCAATTCGTATTTATCCTGAAAATGATAATAAAAGGTCTGACGGTTCAGACCGCAGTAATCCGTAATATCACTGATCGTGATTTTCTCAAAGCTCTTTTTGTCCATGACGGCTTTGAAGCCGTCTGCAATCGCTTTTTTGGTCAAAGCAGAATCCGACATAAGCTGCCTCCGTCCATGACATTATTTATAATTATAATTATATCATCATTTTTGATAAAACTCAACTATCAAATTGAAAAACAAATTTCAAATGCCTTTAGAAAGTAAGTTTCTTTGTGAAGACGTTATTGGCAGGAACGATAGATTATCTTTTACCGCAAAGCGATTAGTGTTTTGGTTCCATCCCCCTTTGTCTGAAATAAGGAAATGTGCGGCCGGGAGTAATCCGCCTCTCAGCGGTTTGCATAGTCGCGGTTGATTTCCTCACACCAGTCCTCATCAATACGGGAAGCGTTTCTCATGCCGGAAACGGCGCGGTTCAGAGCCTTATATACGGCTTTGGTGCCTTTTTTATCGGCACGGTAATTCACAGCCCTGTCCTCCTCAATGCCGATGTGGGAGGCTGTGTCGACGGCGTCGATATTCGCAGCGACAAAGATGAATTCCCAGCCGCTTTTTTTCTTTTTTTCGATCATTTTTTTGATGTCTTTACTGCTGAAGTGACGGCTGGCGTTTTCCATTCCGTCTGTGGTAATGGCAAAGATGGTGTGCTGGGGAACATCCTCCGGACGGACATATTTGTGTATCTTCTCAATGTGCTGAATCGTACTGCCGATGGCATCCAGCAGAGCAGTGCATCCGCCGACACGATAATCCTGCTGAGTCATAGGGGATACCTTTTCAATTGGAATACGGTCGTGGACGGTTTCGGATGTGGAATTAAACAGCACGGTGGTGACAAAGGCATCGCCGTCATTGGATTTCTGTTCCTGAAGCATGGCGTTGAAGCCTCCGATGGTGTCACTTTCCAGCCCGGACATGGATCCGCTGCGATCCAGGATAAATACGATTTCTGTCAGATTCTTTTTCATCATAATCCCTCCGTAAAGTTTTGGTATAGATGTGGGAGCGTTTGTCGTTCCCTTTGATTCTATTATACCGAATATCACTTTGCAGAGGTCGTTTGTCAGGCGACATTTCAGGAGGATAGTCCCAGCAGCTTTTGATCGTAGCTAAACAGGGCTTCATTGACCCGGAAAATATCATAGTGATGGTTCCGGATAAAATATTCGACAATAATATCAAACTTACTGCTGTGGGATAGGGCAAATCCGGCTTTCATCAGAAGCTCCCTGGTTTCCTCCAATGTCAGCTCCAAGGAAATAGCCAGCGCCAGCGCCGTGGGCTTTGTGGGTTTATAGAGCCGGTTGCTGCGGATTTTGGAAAAAAGCTTTCGGTCCATATTGGCACGTTTGTAGCATTCAACATCCGTGATTCCCTTTTCGTCTATTTTCCTCAGTACCATTTCAGAAAAGCTTTCATCGATTTGTAGGAGGGCTTGCTCCAGGTCTTCCAGAGGCTCCTCCATGGGCATAGCGTCCAGGCATGCGCTGTCCGAAACCATGGGTGACGGCGAAGATGCTTTTTTGGCGCCCTTCCGGGATTTGCCGGTTTCGGAAATGAGTTTACGGCCGAAGAAAGATCGGCTTCGGTTAGAGTGATCCTCGTGCTTGTCTACATAATTCTGATCGATAAATTCTTCCAGGCTGTCAGTCAGTGTCCGACTGATTTCAAAATTCATTTTATCAAAGACTACCAGATAAATCAGCAGATCATGATCGGATAAAAAACGTCGGATTTCATCGGTGGCAATCTCCAGGGATTCTGCTTTGGGATAACCATAGGCGCCGGAAGAAATCAGAGGAAAGGCAATGCTTTCGCACTGATATTTCCAGGCAAGAGCCAGGGAATTCCGGTAGCAGCTCCGGAGCAGCTGCTCTTCGTGATGGCTGCCGCCCTGCCAGATGGGTCCTACGGTATGAATGACATAACGGCAGGGGAGACGATAGCCATTGGTGATTTTTGCCTCTCCTGTAGGACAGCCGCCAAGGGTCCGGCATTCCTCCAATAATTGTTTGCCGGCAGCACGATGAATGGCACCGTCAACACCGCCGCCGCCCAGCAAAGACTGATTGGCAGCGTTGACGATGGCATCGCATGAAACTTTTGTAATATCATTTCGGATAATCAGTAATGGCATACGTAGCCCTCCTTTAATTTCTTTTTTCTGAAACCCACGAATTTTCATCCGGTTTTATTGTTTAGTGAAGCTCTTGATTTCCCATTGTAAAAAAAGTCGGATAAATAATCAAAAAGGAATGTTCATATCTATGGGGAGGCATGCGAAGCGTTCTGCCGGTCAAAACGCAACCGCCCCAAAGCGGCGTGTGAACGCCGTGCGGGGTGGAAGCCGCAGCCAAAATGTTTAGTCACGGCGAAACCGAGCGCAGCGTAAGCGGAGCGCTGCCGCGAATTGACAGAGGAGGCACTCCGCCCGGTCTAAGAGAAAAAAGACACAACAGCAGAAAGGAAGCATGCTGTTGTGTCTTGTGGAGAGATCAGGAGCCTCTCTCTCTGTTTTTAATTTTGTCAAAGAAGCTGGCACGCTTCTGATAATTGCTGGTGCCGCTGGCTTCGTCAAATTGTTTGAGCAATTCCTTTTGCTTGGTGGAAAGATTGCGGGGGACTTCAATGGTGATTTTGACGTATTGATCGCCCCGACCCTTTCCCTGCAAATGCTGTACGCCTTTTTCCTTCAGTTTGAAGATGTCACCGGGCTGGGTGCCGGGATGAACCTTGTAGCTGACCTTGCCGTCCAGGGTAGGTACGATGATCTCGTGACCAAGGGCAGCCTGCGCAAAGGTGATGGGAATTTCGCACCAGACATCGTCGCCTTTCCGCTCGAAGATTTCGTGCTTTTTGACGTTGATGTAAATATTCAGGTCACCGGCAGGACCGCCGTTATAACCGCTGTGCCCCAGTCCTTTCTGGGTGATGGTCTGATCCTGATTGATGCCGGCAGGAATAATAACAGGAATGGTTTTGGAGGAACGGATACGACCGGCACCTGAACAGGCAGGACAGGGTTTTTCAATAATCTTGCCTTTTCCGCGGCACTTGTCACAGGTCTGAGAGGTATGTACAATACCAAAAGGTGTCCGCTTTTGTACAGTTACCTGGCCTGTTCCGTTACAGTTGGGACAAGGTTTTAGCTGGGTGCCTTTAGCGGCACCGGTGCCGCTGCATTCTTTGCAGGCGTCAACGTTCTGATAGGTGACGTCCTTTTTGCAGCCCTTTGCTGCTTCTTCAAAAGTGATGGTGACAGAGGTATCCACATCTCTGCCCCGGCGGGGGGCATTCTGATTGCGGACGCTTCTTCCGCCGCCGAATCCGCCGAAAAAGCTGTTAAAAATATCTCCGATGTCAATATCCTGTCCGAAGGGACTGCCGCTGCCGTACCCCGCATTGAAGTTGGGATCAACCCCTGCAAAGCCAAAGCGGTCATAACGGGCCCGCTTGTCTTTGTCGGACAGTACTTCGTAGGCTTCGTTGACTTCTTTGAATTTTGCCTCTGCTTCCTTGTTGCCGGGATTCAGATCAGGATGATATTTTTTTGCCTGTTTGCGGTATGCCTTTTTTATCTCATCATCGGAGGCGCCACGTTGTACGCCGATCACCTCGTAATAGTCTCTTTTGTTATCTGCCAAGAAAATCACCCCAAAATTCTTTCGGCCTTTGTGCCGAAAGCATTGACTCTATAACAATAATAATACAATATGCTTTGTTTTTCAAGAACTTTTTGCGGGAATATCGTCACCTGCTCAAAGGATGATAATCCGCAAAAGGGGAGAAGCTCCATGGATACTTCCCCCCGATTGTTATCATGATAATTTGTGCTGATTTATAGCTATCCGATCATCAGTTGTCGTCAATATCGGTGTAATCAGCATTGTAAACGCCATTGTCTCCCTCGGGAGCCTGGTTCTGAGCTGCACCCTGTGCGGCAGCATCCTGATAGAGCTTTTCGGATACGGCATACATATCCTTCTGGAGCTCATCCTTGGCCAGCTGAATGTCGTCAATATTGTTTCTGGAAAGAGCAGACTTGACGGCAGCAACCTTATTGTTCAGGTTTTCTTTATCGGAATCGGAAATATGCTCGCCGTTTTCATTGATGAGCTTTTCGACAGCGTAAACCAGGTTTTCCGCATCGTTTCTCTTGTCAACTTCTTCTCTGCGCTTTTTATCTTCGGCGGCATAGGCTTCGGCATCATGAATTGCCTTGTCAATGTCATCCTTGCTCATGTTGGTGTTGGAGGTAATGGTGATGTGCTGCTCTCTGCCGGTACCGAGGTCCTTTGCGGATACATTGACGATACCGTTAGCATCGATATCAAAGGTGACTTCGATCTGCGGAACGCCTCTCATAGCAGGAGCGATACCGTCCAGCTTGAACAGACCCAGCTGCTTGTTGTCTCTTGCAAACTCACGCTCACCCTGCAGAACATTGACTTCTACCTGTGTCTGATTATCGGCAGCAGTAGAGAAAATCTGGCTCTTCTTGGTGGGAATGGTGGTGTTTCTTTCGATGATCTTGGTCATAACACCGCCCTGGGTTTCAACGCCCAGAGAAAGGGGAGTAACATCCAGCAGAAGAAGTCCCTGAACATCGCCGCCCAGAACACCTGCCTGAATGGCAGCGCCGATGGCAACACATTCATCGGGATTGATGCCCTTGAAGGGATCCTTGCCGATAAGACCCTTGACAGCCTCCTGAACAGCGGGAATTCTGGAAGAACCGCCAACCATGAGTACCTTGTCGATTTCGCTGATATTCAGACCGGAGTCAGCCAGTGCCTGGCGAACCGGACCCATTGTTTTTTCTACCAGATCGGCTGTCAGCTCATTGAACTTTGCCCTTGTAAGGGTGTAATCCAGATGCTTCGGACCGGTAGCGTCTGCAGTAATGAAAGGAATGTTGATCTGAGCGGTGGTGATACCGGAAAGCTCGATCTTTGCCTTTTCAGCTTCGTCCTTCAGACGCTGCATAGCGGTCTTGTCACCGGAGAGATCAATGCCGGTGTCGTTCTTGAAGCTCTGCACCAGCCAGTCAATGATTTTCTGGTCAAAGTCGTCGCCGCCGAGACGGTTGTTACCGGCAGTTGCCAGAACCTCCTGGACACCGTCACCCATTTCGATGATGGAAACGTCGAAGGTACCGCCGCCAAGGTCGTAAACCATAACCTTCTGATCGTTTTCTTTGTCAACGCCATAGGAAAGTGCAGCGGCTGTAGGCTCGTTGATAATACGCTTGACGTCCAGGCCTGCAATCCGGCCGGCATCCTTGGTAGCCTGACGCTGAGAGTCAGTGAAGTAAGCGGGAACCGTGATCACGGCCTGAGTAACAGGCTCGCCCAGATAAGCTTCCGCATCCTTTTTCAGCTTGGTGAGGATCATTGCGGAAATTTCCTGAGGAGTATATTCCTTTGCATTGATTTTTACTTTGTGGGATGTACCCATCTGTCTTTTGATGGAAGCGATGGTGTGGTCTGGATTGGAAACTGCCTGACGCTTTGCTACCTGACCTACCAGTCTCTCTCCGTTTTTTGCAAATGCAACCACGGACGGGGTGGTTCTGGAGCCCTCTGCGTTGGCGATTACTACAGGCTCGCCGCCTTCGATAACAGCGACACAAGAGTTTGTTGTACCAAGGTCAATACCAATTGTCTTTGCCATAATCAATTACCTCCGATAATTCTTTTTGTTGTGTGGAATTTGTTTTGTTGGGAAAACCGGCGGTTTATTCGCCGTTGGAAATCTGTACCATTGCATGGCGGATGATTCTTTCGCCAATCTGATAGCCCTTTTGATAGACGGCTGCAATGTGGTCTTCTTCGATTTCAGGATCGTTCACACGGGAAATCGCGTTGTGATAATCCGGATCAAACAGATCGCCTCGTTCTCCGAAGCTCTTGACACGCAGCTTTTCAAAGGCGGAATCGAATTTTTTCTGAATCATTTCCAGACCCTGACGGAACTGTTCAGGCATACTTTGTCCGGCATCCAGTGCCAGAGCAAAGTTGTCCACCACCGGCAGGAAGGCTTCCACTGCTGCTGCCACAGCGTTATCATAGGTGGACAGCTTTTCCTTTTCGGTTCGCTTGCGGTAGTTGTCATATTCGGCAGCCATGCGCAGAAATTGATCCTTTTGGGTTTCGTATTCCTGTTTGAGTGCTTCAAATTCCTCCGCAGACACAGAGGCAGGAGCGCTTTCTTCTTCGGATACTGTATCAACAGCTTCCTCAGCGGCAGCGATTGGCTGTTCTTCTTCGGCGGGGGTTTGCTTTTTCTTACCCATCGTACTCTCTCCTTTCTGATGATACTCTCATACTATCCTTTATATGTCCAGCAGCTCCGACAGTGATTCGCCAACCAGGTCGGCGACACACCCGAGCGTCGAGATAATCTTCGGGTAGTTCATTCTCAGCGGACCGATCAGTGCAAGGGTTCCTGTACACTGTGGTGCAGCTGTGTAGTGGGCGGCAACAATACTCAGGCTATTGAGAGCAGGATTCTGCATTTCGCTGCCGATAAGCACACCGGTGCGAGTGCCTGCAGCGGCGGTGAGCCTGGAAAGCTCTCTTGTCTGACCCAGCAGCTCCATGACCTTTTTTCCGCTCTGAGCGTCCAGCTCCGGCATAGAAAACAGATTGGACTGTCCTTTAATGGCCGTGCCATCGGCACTGGCTTCTTTGGCGGCTTCACTGATGGCCAGCAGAACGGCAGGCATTACCATGGACATTTCACCCATAGAAACGGCCGTTGTCTGTACAAATGCCGGTGTCACCGAAGTAACAGGCTTGCCGGCCAGCCGTTCGTTCATTGCCTTGTCGAACATTTCCAGCAGAGAAGGGGTAATCATGTAGTCGCAGCGAAACAGCTTGGGCTTCACAGAACCAAGGGAGGTGATTAACACTACCATGGCGGTGTAGCTGCCGGTCTGAACAAATTTGATATGTCGGATCGCGGCGTTTTCTCCCGGAGGAGAAAACGCAACGGCAGCACATCCGGTGATTTTTGACAGCAGCTCTGCGGCTTCTGCCAAAAGATTTTCCGGCGTATCGGCGTGAAGATCAAGAGCGTTGCGAAGGGCATTCTGTTCCTTTTTGGTCAGAACAACGGGTTTCATCAGGTCGTCAATATAAACCCTGTACCCCAGCTCGGTGGGAATTCTTCCTGAGGAGGTATGGGGCTGTTCCAGCAGTCCGAGATTGGAAAGCTCTGCCATATCGTTGCGAACGGTTGCTGACGATACATTGAAATCCAGCGCATCACAGATCGCTTTGGAGCCGATCGGATCACCTGTTTTGATGTAAGCCTCGACAACCGCTTCAAGAATTTTCATTTTTCTTTGAGTCGGTTCCATATCAGCCACCTCTTTGTTAGCACTCTAACAGGCAGAGTGCTAATCTACATATAATTTACCATTATCTTATCCGATTGTCAAGCCCCTTATTCCGTTTTTATCAATTTTTTCCCGGCTCCGGGGAGATGGATGGAGGATTGGCAAGTCATCTCTGCGGACGGCTTGTGAAACTGCCTCGGTTGCCGTCGTATGACGCAAGGAAGCAAACGGATCTGAAAAAAACGGCAAGAAAGAAAAATTGCCCTTTTCTTCTCTGATATTTATGGTATAATAAAGAAAAGCCATTCGAAGAATAGGGCGGATTCCGGAAATAAGGAATCTGTTTGCACAGGAATAAAGAAACCGGAGGGAGCACTGTTATGAAAAGAACCAATCCTGTCAGATTCCTTACTGTTGTATGGATAGCGGCGGCTGTGACATTGTCCGGAGGATGCGGACAGTCTTCCAAGACGCCGGAGGACTCTGCAGCAGCGGGCGGATCCGGCAGTGAAGTTTCTAAGGGTGTGGTGGATGAACACCTTGTGGGAAAATGGGAGAGTCTGGAGCCAACGGGGTGTGTGCTCATCTTTGGTGAGGACGGAGCCGGAAGCTATGCGCTGGGGGAGAATTTGATTCCTATGACGTATGATACCGGCGGAGGCAAAATGACCATGACCTTTCAGCAGGATGGAATGACGCCGCTGACACTCAGGTATGTGATAGAGGATCGTACGCTGATAATTACCGATTCCTTTAAGAAGGACCAATATTTTCAAAAACAATAGGAAGGGTGACTTCTTGTGAAAAAGATGGCAAGTTTGGCGGCTATGCTGCTGGTATTAGTGATGATGGTGGGTACCCTTGCTGCCTGCCATCAAAAGGGGGAGGAGTCCTCTGTGGCGGCGGATGAACCATTGACAGGCAGATGGACCTCTGACAAAATGGAAGGCTATGATTTGTATTTCAACGAGGACGGAACCGGAAAAAGCGATTCCAGGGGATACATTTCGGAATACACCTATACGGTGGCGGGGGATCAATTGACCTACCATCACACCAAATCCAACAGCGAAACAACCAAGACCTTCACCATCAAAGGAGATCTGCTGACAATTAAAGATGACATGGGTGGGATAACAACCTATAAGAAGGTTAAATGAATCCATACTATGACAAAAACCCTGAAAGGATGAACGGCAATAGTTTCATCCTTTCAGGATTTTGTTTTATGATGCGGTGCAGGAGACTGCAGGAACGGCTGCGTGAATCACGTTCTGCACCTTTCTGCTTTTTTATGAATTGGCTGCGAGAGAGGGAATGGCCACTTCGGGGTCGGTATCCGCTTCGTAATCAATGCCTTCGACACCGAAGCCGAACAGACGATAGAAATCTGTGTCATATCCTGCCAGATCGGCATGGGTATCCAGATTATCCGTGGCAATGGTGCTCCAGAGATCGTTGACCTCGGACTGTATTTCCTCCTGCATTTCCAGATCATCCAGGCGGATGCGGTTTTCCTCGTCTACGACAGGATTGCCGGCATAGAGCTTTTGGTTCATCAGCCGGTACATCTGCTGGATGCAGCCTTCGTGAACACCGTGTGCCTTCATAACCTTATACAGAATGGAAATGTACAGGGGCACAATCGGAATAGCGGCACTGGATTGGGTAACCAGCGCTTTGTTGACGGAAATATAAGCACGGATTCCCTCGGCGGTAATGGTTTTGGAGGCGGCAAAGAGATCATCCTTTGCCTTGCCGATGGAGCCGTCTGCATACATGGGGTGGGTGATGGAGGGACCGATATAGGAATAGGCTACAGTGACGGCATTGTCAGCAATGGCATCGGCAGCCTTGAGGGCATCGATCCAGGCCTTCCAGTCCTCACCGCCCATTACCTTTACAGTGGCGCGGATTTCTTCTTCTGTGGCGGGTTCCACGGTGATATCACTGACAGCGCGGTTTTTCAGATCAATGGTTTTATTGGTATAGGGGGCGCCTACGGTTTTCAGCACGGAAGAATACAGGGTTCCGTCTTCCGCAGTGCGACGGGGGGCTGCCAGGCTGTAGACAACCATATCTACCTTGCCCAGATCGGCTTTGATGATGTCAATCACCTGCTTCTTGATTTCACGTAAATAAGCGTCCCCATTGACGGTGCGGGCATACAGTCCGTCTGCGCGGGCAAAGGACTCAAAGGCTGCGGTATTATACCAGCCGGAGGAGGCAGTTCTGGAGCCGGAAGCGGGCTTATCAAAAATGACACCCAGGGTGGCGGCGCCGAAGGAATAGGCTGCCGTAATCCGGGAGGCAAGGCCGTAACCCATGGAGGCGCCGATCACCAGTACCTTTTTAGGACCTTGCGCATGAGGCTGGGCGGCAACATAGTCAATTTGCTCCTTGACCAGAGCCCTGCATCCATCGGGATGGGCAGTGGTACAGATGAATCCTCTGACTTTTGGTTTGATGATCATACAAACATTCTCCTTTGCTAATTAATTACTATCGTCATTGTATCGCAAAACACTGTTCTTGTACAGTCAGGCGCGCGGCGGAGCATGGAAATCAATTTTTAAAAATATACCCTTTTCCTGTTGATCTTTGATGAAAAAACACAAGTTTTTTTGGAAAGGGGTCCGGGGAATAACCCT
>CACYCV010000085.1 GCA_902772955.1 uncultured Ruminococcus sp. | reverse complement strand
TCAAGGGGGACTTTTGCGGAAAAGTCCCCCTTGACAATCCCCGAAAACGAATTTTTTCCGTTATTAGTTTCACGGATTCAGGTAATATAAAAGCTGCCCTAATGTTCGTGAAAACATTGGGACAGCTTTTTTCATGACAGGACGCTTTCTGTCGGATTGTTGTGAACTTCCGGAATTCTGACTCCCTTCATTCTGGTCATTCCTCTGAACCTCCCAAGTACCGGATCAGTATTTCTTCAGTTGTCATATCCTCATTTTTTCCGAAAGAAGACCCAGCCAGGGGGTATTGTCAAAGAAATTGATGTGGACAGTCGATACAACCCCCATCACTGCTGCTGCCCTGGTGACTATTTGCGCAGGCACCGTATTTGCTTTGGCAGTATGGAAGAGAAAAAAAGAATAGTCTTTGATTAATACGCAGTCTGTAATCTTCCTATAAAAAATTCCGCCTTCACAGTAGTGAGGGTGAAATTTTTTTATGAATACAATAGGTGCTTTTTTGGTAGTGAAAAAAGTATTTTCTGTAAAAGAACGTAAAGGTCGTTGAAATTTCACGGAACAAGTGATATACTATTGTATGATATCACATGGAAACGAACATCATCCGGAAAAAGCCCCTTTATGGCATTCCAGACAGAACCGGACGACTGATTATATCTCTGCATAACACTTTCAAAGGAGAATGAAAATGAAGTTTTTTCATTTAGGCGATCTGCATTTTGGCAAGATGCTTCATCAGCAGTCCATGGCAGAAACAGACCAAAAAGACTGGATAGAGACATTTTTAACGGCGGTGGATCAGTATCAGGTGGATGCGGTAGTGATTGCCGGAGACATCTACGACCGTAAGGTGCCTTCTCCGGAAGCAATGAGGCTGTTTGATCACCTGCTGACAGAGCTTGCCCGGAGAGACAGGATGGTTTTTGTCATTCCCGGCAACCACGATTCCTCCGTCCGGCTGTCCCATGTCAGCGAGCTGCTCACCTCCCACCAAATCTACATCGCCGGAGAGCTCTCCCGGGAAATGATGCATATCACTGTCCGTGAAGGCGATCAGAGAATTACCTTCTGGCTGATGCCTTATCTGTTCCCCAAGGCAGTGGGGGACCCTGCCGTTCTGGACAGAGATGATCTCGGTACCTATGACGAGGCGGCAAGAGCCTTGATCGCAGCCCAGAAGATGGATCCCACGGACTGTAATATTCTGGTGGCCCATCAGAATGTGCTTGCCTCCGGCGCTGCTCCGGAGCACAGTGAATCGGAAACGATTATCGGCGGTCTGGGAGAAATCGACTGCTCCGCTTTTGATGCTTTTGATTATGTCGCCCTCGGCCATATTCATAATGCCCAGAAGGTGGGGAGGGAAACCATCCGTTATGCCGGTTGTCCCCTATATTACGATTTTTCGGAAATCAACCGCAGCAAAGCCCTCACGCTGGTGACGGTGCAGTCAAAGGAGAATATACAGATCGAACGGGTGGAAATCCCCATGCCTCATCGTTTACGGCAGCTGTCAGGTACTCTGGAGGAACTGTTGTCTCAGGGTATTATGCTGAAAGACAAGGACGAGTATTATTTTCAGTGTATTCTTACGGATAAGCATGTGCCTCCTCGTGCCATGGAACGTCTGCGGGAGGTTTATGGGGAGCGTCTGCTGAATGTAAAACGCAGTGCAGAGGCAAACTATTCCACCAATACTCCCGGTTCCGTCATAAAAGATGCCTCCCGGATGAGTCTGGAGGAACAGTTTACCTTGTTTTATCAGTCCCGTCAGAACGAGCTGCCGGACGGAGAGCAGGAACGTCTGCTCTCCAGAATCATGGAACAGCAGGAACGCCGCAGCGGAGATTTTTATCTTGACGATAAATTCATTCCGGAGAAGGATTCGGCAGAATTAATTGATTTGCTTCTGGAAGGTATGGAGGATGGAATATGAGACCACATCAATTGAAAATGAAAGCATTTGGTCCTTTTTCTAAGGAAACGATCGTGGACTTCGACGCAATGGGAAATTCCATATTCCTGATTTCAGGAGATACCGGAGCCGGAAAAACCACTATTTTTGACGGAATGATCTATGCCCTGTATGGCACAGCCAGCGGCGGCAGCAGAAGCAGCCTTTCCACGGAAGCACTTCACAGTGACTATTGCAAGGACGGTCAGTTTAAGGAGGAAATGCGCGTCGAATTCACATTTTCCAATGCAGGCAGAACATTGACTGCCTCCAGGAGAATGTATTGGGGCAAAAACGGAGAGACGCAAAAAGCTATCAAGGAATCCACCTTGTCAGAGAATGGGCATACCCTCGTCCATTCCAAAGGCAGGGAAGACAAAGATGAGGTTACCGAAAAAATCAAGGAGTTTCTGGGACTGGATGCGGATCAGTTCCGCAGAATCATTATGCTGGCACAGGGCGAATTCCAGAAATTTCTTACCTCTGACAGCGAAGACAGGGGAAAAATCCTGGGAAAGCTCTTTGACAACCGGCGCCATCTTGACTTGCAGCTGCGCTTGAAGGCTGCCAACAGGATGCTTGAAAATAGGGAGAAGGAATTGACGGCGGAAGCACGGGCACAGCTGGGAATGTTTTATCTGCCGGAATCCGCAGACGAAGAAACCTGTGAGACGGTGACGGTGGATCACCCACTGCTGCTGAAAACGATGGAAGAGATTCTTTCACAACTTTCATGTGAAGGTAATAAGCTTAACACAAAGATATCTGATATAAATCAGCAAGTAATCAAACTTAACAGCCGGAAAACTCTGGGAGAAACCCAGAACCGGCAGTTGGATCTATTAGACAGAAAGAACCGTGAGCTTCAAGGACTGCAAAACCGTGAATCAGAATTTTCCGCCAAAAAGCAGCTTCTGGAGCCGGCGAAATCTGCCCGGCTGCTGCTTCCGATGGAGGACGCCAGAAGGAATGCCGCCAATAATCTACAAAGACTTGAGAATAACATGGCACTTTTGCAGGAGGAGCAGAAACGCCTGGAGGAAAGCCTGGTGCTGTTGAAACAAGAGGCCGAACGTACTGAAAAAAGCCATCTGCCTCAAATCGAAGAGCTCCGGAAAAGCGGCAGCGAACTCGAAGGGATTCTGCGTTTGTATGACGAGCTGGTTTTGGCGGAAAAGGAACGGGACGAGAAGGAAAAAGCCCTTACCAATGCCCAGACCCGTGTCAGCCGGGCGGAACAGGAAAGGAACCGGATCAAAAGCAGCCTGGATCAGGTGAACCGACAGCTTTCCGACCTGGAAAATGCCGGCGAAATGGCTGTAACAGAAGCCAACAGGCGTCTGGAGGAACAGAAAAAGCGGAATGCCACCATCAGGGAACTGATGGACCGGATCAAGGAAATCAACCTCTTGAAAAAAAGTGTGCAGGATCTGAAAAAGCAGTCCGAGGATGCAGAACTGGAAGCACACAGGGCAGAAGGAAAGCATTTCCGGCTGAATGAAGCCTTTCTCAGCGGTCAGGCCGGTTTGCTGGCCCAGGAAATGCGTCAGGAGCTTTTAACGAAGCCGGAGGTTTTTTGCCCGGTCTGCGGAACGAAGCATACTCCGGAGGATATCAGTCACCTGGCTCTTTGCCGCGAAGATGTTCCTACCAAAGAACAGGTTGACGGAGCCTTTCGCGAATGGAGCGCCGCCAGAGAAAAAGGGGAGCTGCTGAATAAACAGTTTACCGAAAAGAAAGCGGAATTTGACAACGGGCTGAAAGGTGTTCTGGAAAAATCACAGGAGCTGCTGGGCATTTCTGATCTGGCTGAGCTGCGGAAAGGGGAATTGCTGCTCCGGGCAGTTAATTCCGGAAAAGAATCCTTTGTGAAGCTCCAGCGTGAATACTGGATTGCCTGTGAACAGAAGGAAGCCAGAGGAAAAGCAATTCAGGAAAAGAATAGGCTGGAGGATTCAATGGAAAAAGCGGCGGAGGAATCCACCCAGGCAGCCTCCGGATTGCAGCAGGCAGGTGTGGAGCATTCGGAAGCAAGAACAAGAGCGGAAGAAAAGCGTAAAGGACTTCAGGGCTATCCTGTTACCCAAAAGGAAGCTCTGCTGCGGATAAGTCTTCTGAAACAAAAGGCAGACGCCTTGCAAAAGCAGGTGGAGCAGTCCAGACAGTCGTATCTTGACTGTCAGAACCGGATGGAAAATGTTTCCGGACGTCTTGCTTCCGCCAAAACGGAAAAAGTCTCTGCGGAAGAGGCTGTCGGCGACACCGGAGCCGCCTTTGCGGAAGGTCTGCTTCGCTATGACTTCGATGACGAGAATGCCTATCAGAGAGCCAGAAGTCCGGAGGGGCGGCTGCTTGACCGGGATGCGCTGGAGGAATGGATCCGTCTGACGGAGCATGAGATAGACCGCTATGAACAGACACGAAGAGAGCTTGCCGCAGAAATCCGCCAGCTCAGGCTTGCCACAGAGGGAGTGGAGCGGATTGACCTTAAAGCACTTGAGGAACAGATACTTAGTCTCCAGAGGGAGCTTCGTCAGATGACGGAAGAAGACAAAAAACTGACCAGCCGCCTGCAGACGAACCGGTCCGTTTATGAAAAGCTGTGCCGCATCCGGAAACAGCAGGAAAAATACGCCCGTGCCTTCCGGAAACTGAATCCACTGGCGGAAACGGCCAATGGCAATTATGCGTTCAGCCGTTTTGTCCTGGGTGACTTCTTTCATCGGATCATTGAACAGGCCAACGTTCATCTGGAAACCATGACAGACGGGGAATACTGCCTGGTGCCCAAGGAAACCGGGGACGGCAGAAAAAAAATCGGTCTGGATCTCAGGATTCTCAATACCATTACAGGACTGGAAAGGGAAACCGCTTCCCTGTCAGGAGGACAACTGTTTGAAGCCTCCCTTTCACTGGCGCTGGGATTGTCTGATGTGGTTCAGATGGAAAGCACAGGAACGATACAGATTGACAGTATGTTTATCGATGAAGGCTTTGGCTCCCTGGACGGTGCCAGACTGGACAAAGCGATTGAGGTGCTGCAGCATCTGTCAGCCGGCAAACGGCAGATCGGAATCATTTCTCATGTGGCACGACTGGATGAGTGTCTTCCCAAAAAGATTCATGTTATTGCAGGGAACAGAGGCAGTATCGTCCGGATCGAAAGTGACGAGTAAGCCGTAAGCTCCTCTGCTGCTGCCGGAACATGGATGGGGATGTCTGTTTTACTGTTTCTTTCCGGATAGTTTCAGGAGCCGATGACGAATTATCATCGGCACTGAAACTATTTCAGGTGTTTTTGCCGTCGTCAAGCTTTTATGGTGTTCTTCTTTCGGTCGGAAAAAAATTTATAAAATTTTTTTCTGTACCATGAATCTTTTCTCAGATTTTATGAAACGGATAGGTTTTATGCACACTGTGTTATATGGCGAATTAAACAACTGACATAGTGCCAAAACACAGGTTGTTGGCTATTTGAACAAGAAGTGATTGAATTATTTCAGATTCTGGGAGCATGTATTTTTTCGTTAGCATTTATACAATATTTTAGCCTTAAATGTGTTATTTTTATTGACTTTTTGGTATGTTTGTGCTATTATAGAAAAAAGTGGCAAATAAAGTCGGTTTGTGCGTTTTTGTAGCTTGTTTCAGAGCTGTATGCTTTGATGTCATTGGGAGAGTGGCATCAAAGAATACAACTGTTTTGAAGTGTTTCTCTTCAAGCGGAATACCCGGAAACAGCTGCATTAAATAAATCAAAAAGATAGGAGAATGCCAAATGAAAAAGAGATTTTCCAAAGTGTTGACAGCGTCTTTGACAGCGGCTATGCTGACAGGCATGACGGCAATCCCTGTATTTGCGGCAAATACTGTTTATGAGGCAGGCAACAACTGGGTTGGCTCAGACAAGACAAACGACAGTGACGGTACGGCGATCCTGACGAAGGGCACCATTACTGTGACAAACGTGAAGGACGATGCAGAGGGCCTGACGGTAAAAGCGTATCAGATTGTCAAGGGCACTTACAGAGACGGTAAGCTGATCGAATACACCCTTTGTGATCCGATCAAGGCTCAGATTAGTAATATGGAAGAGCCTCAAGCTTCCGAAATTACTGCTATTGCCAATGCTATCAACGCGAATCAGACTACCCTTCACGGCATTGTCATGACCAGAGGTCAGAATGCAGACAGCGACAAATTTACTGCAAAGGTGGAGGCCGGTCTCTATATCGTTCTGGTAGAGTCTGCCGACGCCGTGGTGTATAACCCTGCAGTCGTTGCTTTGAATATCAAAAACGCCAGCCTCCTGACACAGTATGATGACGATGAAAATGATACTGTAGATATGGGAACTTATTTTAAGTTCCCTGATAAAGCATATCTGAAAGCCAGCGAGAGCAATCTGAATAAGGACATTGTTTCTACCGGCAAGGTGGGAACGGAGGGCGACTTTGTGGCCTATGGCGATACTGTTGACTTCAAGATTGATTCGATGACGATTCCTTTCTATTCCGATGATTATGCTACTGGTACACTCCAGTACAAGGTGCTGGATAAGCTTGATCCCGATGGCTTTGTCGGCATCAGCGGATTGACTGTCAAAGTCGGTACGATTGATCCTGAAACAGGCAGTCTGACGGAAACTGATATCCTCACTCCTTCATCTGATGACGATAACGATGAAACTACCCCTGACGTTAAAAACTATACTCTCACCTATAAAGATGACAAGGATGCTGCTACAGAGGATGCCACCAAGGCAGTGACGTTTGAAATTGCCTTTACGGATTCCTTTATCAGAAACCACCCCATGGAGAGTGTGGAGATTACCTATTCTACTACTGTCCGCGATGGTGCAAAGGTTAACTTCTCCGAGCATAAGAATACAGCAACTCTTTCCTATAGCAACAATCCTTCTGACAGCACGAAGTTCAAAACGATCGACCGCACTACCTATCACTACACCTTCGGTATTGATGCGTATGTAGATGAACAAAGCAACGACGGTAGATCCACTTATGAACTGAATAAAGTGACAGATAAGGATGCAGAATTCGATAACGGCGTCAGCGTAAAGGCTCTTTCCGGTGCAGAATTCACACTTTATTCCGATGCCGCTATGGAGCATCCTGTAACTACTGTTGTGGGTGATTCTGATAAGGCTGGAACAGGTATTGCAACTTCCGATACCAACGGCCATATTTCCTTTAAGGGTCTTGACACAGGAGTCTACTACCTCAAAGAAACCAAGGCTCCCGATGAGTATTCTGTCAATGAGAATAAGTATCAAATTACGATTAATGCGAGCATGAACGAAGTCGGTATTCTCCAGTGGTATGAAATTATCACCAGAAGCATGGATACAGATGGTAATTATACAAACAACGAAGGATATGCTAAGTATATCCCTAAAACCATTGAGGTAGATGGAGAAGTACAGGATGCTGTGAAGGTGGAAGGGGATGGAAGCCTTGCCTTCAGAAACATTGTTATGAACGACGGTACAGAAGAAAGCGACGGTGACGGTAAGATTATCCCTGCAAAGGTCGTAGATACCAAGCTTGCAAAGCTGCCTTCCACCGGTGGTGTTGGTACCATCATTATTACTGTGCTGGCAGCGATTGGTATGGGTGGTTTCCTGATTCTCTTCCTTGTCAGCAGGAAAAAGAATAAAAAGGAAAACTAAGCTCAGGCTATGTTTGACAGCAGGAACTCAAAAGAAAGGTGGTTGAGCATGAAAAATAAAATTTTAATGCTGATTACGGCAGCCATCCTTTTTCTGATGCTCGAGCCAGTCGGTGTTTTTGCTGAAAGTGGTGACAGGGTCCCTGATCTGACAGATGAAAGTAAAAGTCTTACGGTCTATTTCTTTATTGAAAATAACGGTGAGGATACCCCCATTGAGGGTGCAACCGTCTCTCTTCATAAAATAGCAGATTTATCTGTCAGCGGCGGCTCCGCCCGATATCTGACCTTAGACAAATATGCCGATCTGAAAAAGACGGAAGACGGCACAGATATTACCTTTGAAGGCATTTCTGCCAGTGATTCCAATATTCTTTCCAAGGATTTTGCCAAGCTGACCGGTGAGCCGGAACAGATTGCAGTTACTGACAAAAAGGGAAAATGTACCTTTGAGCATCTTGAAAAAGGAATGTATCTGGTACAGGAAATTCGTTCGGAAGGGGATGCAGAACGGTACGAGAAGTTTGAACCCTATATGGTGTCCGTCCCTCTTGCAGAAAACTTTACAGGCGATTATGAGTGGGTTTATGATGTTCTTTCTGAGCCCAAAACAGTTGTTAAGCGGTTTGAGCAGTCTGAACCATCAGAATCTTCAGAACCCTCCAAGACTTCGGAGCCTTCTGAATTATCCGAACCATCCGAATCCTCCGAGGTTTCCAAGCCATCAGAGCCGATCGAATCTTCTCAGCCTTCGCTGCCTTCACAACCTGATGATGATCCGCCTGTTACCACGGGAGATCTGACCAATTGGGCAATTATACTGGGTGCAGTCGTATTTTCAGCGGTAGCATTGGCATTGCTGTTTACAAAAAGAAAAAATGTCGTCCAGGATGATGCCGATGAGTAAAACTGTTGGAGCAGCTGTAATGCAGCATCGTGCAATCAGAAAGTAACACCAGATTTTCAAAAGACACGACCGTAAGTTGGTCGTGTCTTTTTTTCTGTCTGTCGGGCATGACACTAATCTCACAGGTGAAAGTCCTGTCATGGGTAGTTACCGCCAAGTGCAGCGAACCGCAAGCTGTTTGCAGTAATGTAAACAGGGGAGGAAGCGGTGCAGCAAACCTTTCGAGCC
>CACYCV010000084.1 GCA_902772955.1 uncultured Ruminococcus sp. | reverse complement strand
TCAAGGGGGACTTTTGCGGAAAAGTCCCCCTTGACAATCCCCGAAAACGAATTTTTTCCGTTATTAGTTTCACGGATTCAGGTGTTAATCATTTTTCAGCGGCTTTGCCGAAAGCCCCTTTAGAGAGGGAGCCGGGTTATACAGAAGTGTTGGTTGTTAGCGAAGCGAACAGGTCCGGCGTACGCAGGGTGCTTTCCGTTCGCCCCCTGCACTCCTTCGGATGGAAATTGATAAGGGATTCCATATCTAAGGAAAGGTGAAGCAAAGAGTTCTTCCGGTTATTCCACCATCATTCAGGTATCGGGTGCAGGGACTGCGTCCCTGCCGAGGGTTCCAAGGGACGAGAAGTCCCTTGGTGGGGTTTGGGGCAAAGCCCCAAGATGCGCCCGC
Source organism: uncultured Ruminococcus sp. (assembly GCA_902772955.1). GTDB lineage: Bacteria > Bacillota > Clostridia > Oscillospirales > Acutalibacteraceae > UBA1213. The sequence continues at coordinate 3,106 of CACYCV010000084.1, read as the reverse complement.
CAAAATCTGTTGAAATTATGAAGAAAATGTGATAGAATGAATTAGGAAGAGAACGTGGAACGGTGGTGACGCAATTGACGGAAAACGAATTTCAGGAATGTATGATTACGCTGGGGTATCGTTATCACAAAAAAACGAAAACGGCTTTCAATAGCTTTGAGGGGTTTCATTGCCTGATTCAATTCGGACAAAAGGAAAACCGCTATATTCTGCGGCTGGACTGTGAGCCTCAGAGTAACCAGGACCTGGAGGGACTGAAAAATACCCTGCGTCAGTACCGTGAACACCATAAGGAATATGTGGTCCGGATACATTATGGCCGCAGACAAATCCTGATTTCTCTCAGGAAAACCATAGATTCAGAAATAGACAGGGAACAGCTGAGGGCACTGGTGCATTTTCTGACAGAATTGTGCAAGAGCGATCAACTGCATCCTCTGTGCCGGGTGTGTGCCCGGAAGAAAAAAACGGGCGTTTATGCGATGGGCAAGGAGCTGGTGCCGATATGTGATTCCTGTATCGTGCGGAAGCGCCGTTTGTTTGAAAGACGCCGGGATTTGTTTGAAAAGAAAAAGCAATGTATGGCCGGCGGACTGATTGGCGCCGTTTTTGGTGCAATGCTGGGCGCTTTGATTCATGTATTGCTCTATCAGTATTTTCCTCTTTATGGGTTGAGCGGCGCTTTGGTGGCAGTACTGTGCTTTATGGGATTTGTGGTGACAGGAAAACGTGCCAACAAAATCAGTGCCGTGATCTGTGCTGTTATTGCTGCGCTTGCCTTCCTTTTGGCAGAATATTTGTCGGTTGTGCTGCAGACTGCCATCGATATTGAACGGCAGGGAGGCGGCATTGCGGTTTCGGAAGCAATTGACATTATCCGTCAGAGCGTGGAAGCGCCGGAAGGATTGCAGCCCTATGTGACGGATACCTGTGTGGGTATCGGGGCAATTGTGCTGGTAGGATTTCTGTATTTCTTGAAAAGAAGGTACACCCGCCCTACCAGGCTTTCCAAAAATCTCCTTTGAAGTATCTGAAAAACTTACCGTTCTTTTAGGAAGAAATACATACAAAAATTCAGGGACATCGAATCAATCGATGTCCCTGAATTACCCTCAAAATATATTAAAGAAAGAGATTGCGACTGTTAACACAAGATATTGTGGCATCACACAAAACAAACCAGATATCCTGTATTTATTATAACCGATTTTGCCCTGAAGGTCAAGGGAACCAGCTCAAAGAGCAGGAAAAAACTGAACAAAAATAGGGAGATTTTTTTGACATACCTCCCGGAACGGAAAAGTGCCCGAGTTGATACTCAGGCACTAAACGTCTCTCAATAAGGGGAATTAAGGAGGGTGGAGCGATTACTCTGACGGTGCGGCTCCGTCTTCTTGAGTACAACCTTATTATAGTACATATTCTGGTTCCATTTGTTACATGAATATGAATAAGTTTTAAAAAATTCATTGATAATTTTTTCGCTTGTCAAAGAAAAGAAGGGGTATTTGTAAAAAATGACGTAAAAAATGCTTGAATACAGGAAAACGAAAGGAATTCCCTTGATTTAGGCGTTTTGATAGTGTATAATAGCAGTGATATTTTATTTTGGGGGCTTCCCCACAGAGAGAGGGTAAACTGATGTATAATGATTTGATGGATACGATTGGCTTTGTAGGCAAGTATGACAGCGATGTTTCTGCGGCCATGCAGGATGAGCTGAAGCGTCAGCAGAGAAATATCGAGCTGATTGCTTCGGAAAACATTGTCTCTCCGGCAGTGATGGCAGCAATGGGTTCTGTTCTGACCAATAAATATGCAGAAGGCTATCCCGGCAAAAGATACTACGGCGGCTGCCAGTATGTGGATGTGGTAGAGGATATCGCCAGAAAGAGAGCCTGTCAGCTGTTCGGCGCTGAGTTTGCCAATGTCCAGCCGCATTCCGGCGCACAGGCCAACACGGCAGTTTATTTTGCCATGCTGCAGCCCGGTGATACCGTCATGGGTATGACACTTTCCGAGGGCGGTCATCTGACCCACGGTTCTCCGGTCAATATTTCCGGTAAGTATTTTAATTTCGTTTCCTATGGTGTGGATCCGGTAACTCATCGGATTGATTATGATAAGGTCTACGACCTGGCCATGGAACATAAGCCTAAAATGATCGTCTGCGGTGCCAGTGCCTATCCGAGAGTGATCGACTTCAAGCGCTTCAGAGAAATCGCGGATGCCTGCGGCGCTTATCTGATGGTAGATATGGCTCATATTGCCGGCCTTGTGGCAGCAGGAGTTCATCCCAATCCGGTGCCCTATGCCCATTTTGTAACAACAACCACCCACAAGACCCTGAGAGGTCCCAGAGGCGGCATGATTCTTTGCAGTGAGGAATATGCCAAGGATATCAACAAGGCTGTATTCCCCGGCACACAGGGGGGACCCTTGATGCACGTTATCGCTGCCAAGGCAGTCTGCCTGGGTGAAGCACTGAAACCGGAATTCAAGACCTATGGGGAAAATATCGTGAAAAATGCCCAGGCACTGGCAGACGGACTGCTCAGGAGAGGCAATGCCCTGGTATCCGGCGGAACGGATAATCATGTGATGCTGCTGGATCTTACCAAGAGCGAGGTAACCGGCAAGGAGCTGGAGCGCAGATTGGATGAGGTTCAGATTACTGCCAACAAAAATACGGTTCCCAATGAACAGAGAAGTCCCTTCGTGACCAGCGGCGTTCGTCTCGGTACCCCTGCCGTTACTACCAGAGGCTTCGGCGTGGAGGAAATGGACAAGATCGCGGAATACATTACCCTGGCTCTGAATGACTTTGAGGGCAGCGCTGAAACGATCCGTCAGGGAGTCAACGAAATCTGCGAAAAATTTCCCCTCTATGCCTGAGTGGACAGGTCGTTTCTTCCTTTGAAAATAACAATTAAAAACATGAAAACACTCTCCGGATGGGGAGTGTTTTTTTGCGGTGTGTCGGGCATGACACTAATCTCACAGGTGAAAGTCCTGTCACGGGTAGTTACCGCCAAGTGCAGCGAACCGCAAGCTGTTTGCAGTAATGTAAACAGGGGAGGAAGCGGTGCAGCAAACCTTTCGAGCC
>CACYCV010000083.1 GCA_902772955.1 uncultured Ruminococcus sp. | reverse complement strand
GAAAGAATCCAAAAGAAGCTCCGGGATATGGAAGCGGAGGCCAAGCGTCGGAATGCCGAGCGGCGGCAGGAGCCCCGCCACCGTAGCTATGACTATGACAGAGGACGCTAAGACAGAAAAACACACCGTAGGAGAACCCTACGGTGCATACATAAAAACCGCCCTGCAAGTTTCGGCTTGCAGGGCTTTGAAAATTACATCACAGACTATATTTCGAGATATTGAAATAACAGCGGCAGTATGATATTCTTTTCTTGTTGGTTAATATGCCGATGGAGGATAATCATGGATTTTTTGACCGTAAGAGAAGCAGGAGAATTGTGGGGTATTACGGCACGCATGGCAACAAAGTACTGTGAAGAGGGAAGAATTCCAGGGGCATTCAAGAAAGGAAACCTTTGGCTAATCCCAAGTGATGCTGTAAAACCATTAGACCGCAGAAAGAAAAGAAATACTGGCAATTGAGTTTTAATGCAAAACGTTGTTTTTTGACAGGGAAAGGAGCGGAAAATGGATTTTGAAGTAAAACAGGTTTTCTTCTCATATGGAGATGTTTTAGCCCTGAATGGCATTTCGTTTTCCGCAAACCGGGGGCAGATTGTCGGATTGGTTGGAGAAAACGGAGCCGGAAAATCAACAATCATTAAAAACATCTATCGTTATCTGACTCCGGACAGCGGCACAATTACACTCGACGGGAAAGATATTTTTACCTATCGTTCAGGGGCCTATCCCGTTTCATATATCCCTGATGTTCCTGTTTTTTATGAAGAATTATCTCTGTTAGAGCACCTCCATTTTATAAAGGCCATTTACCCGCAGGGGGGAGTGTCTATCGACGAAATGATTGAAAGGCTGGATATGAAGGAGCATCAGAACAAAATCCCAGCCGCTTTGTCCAAGGGAACTAGGCAGAAGCTGATGATAGCCATGGCTCTTATGCGGGAATTTGAACTGCTCATTGCAGATGAGCCCTTTTCAGGGCTTGATCCGAAGCAGATTGCTACATTAAAGGCCCTGCTGACGGAACAGAAAGAAAAAGGAAAGATTATTCTTTTGTCCAGCCATTTGCTGGACGTGACCGAGAACATTTGCGATCAGTACGTTGTGATAAAGAACGGTAAGCGCCTATTATCTGGTTCAAAACAGGAGTTGCTTTCAGCAACACAGCTTCCTGAGGACAGCACTATGGAGGCAGTGTATTTGAAATTGGTGGAACAAGATGAAGAATAAAGCTGAAATCCTGCTCTTAAAAAACAAGCTCCGGCTCATGAAAGGCACCATTCGTCATACATGGCAAGGCATCATCAGTGTCGTTATCGTTGGCGGTGTATTGCTGTATCAGTTCTTTTTCGTTATCGCGCAAGCCGGGTACGGGACTGGTGCTACGGAGAGGGGCGTGTTCTACTCATTACTGCTTGTGGCTGCCATTAATTCATTTCGGGTGTTTCTAAATCAAACACCGGCGTTCCGAGTAGAAGCAGCCTCTGTGCTGCATACATACAACACAAGCTATTTCAAAAAAAGCCTATTCCGCAAGCAGTTTCTCTCTGTGCTTGTATCTGCCCTTGTTTCCGGTATTGTTGCTTGCGTTTTGAGTGGCGTCCTTTTCAACCTCGCCTTTTTGAAGCTTTGGCTCGTTCTCATGCTTTATATTTGTAACTGTTCATTCTTGTCGTGGATTTTCTACCACGCACAAGGAAAGATAAGGTGGGGCGTATGTGCTGCTTTTTTTCTTTGTACGTTCCTGCTTTTTTTGCACTCCGCACTTACTGCAGCAGCACTTGCCCTTTCCTTGGGTGCTGTTTGGATTTTTGCCCAGCGGTTTTTAATCTTGAACACACCGAAATACTTTGAGCGATTACAAAGCCTTGAGGCGGCGTCTGTTGCTGTCAGCCAGAATGACTATACGAGAATGCAGCAGCTAGCGGAGGAAAACCGTCCAGCATACGTTAGGGGCCCCATGCTGTACAACTTGAATCCTACAAAGAAATCTGCTCTATGGGTCAAAAGTCTGTTGGAGCTGTTTCGTATGCAACGGCAGCCGATCGTGCTTCTTGCCCTGCTTTTGCTGGTTGGGTGGGTCGTCAGCCGTACAAGTCTTTTTG
>CACYCV010000082.1 GCA_902772955.1 uncultured Ruminococcus sp. | reverse complement strand
CTGCTTTAGTCAACCCTCTGAATTACTATCTCAGTTAATTGCAGTAACATCTGTATTCATGTAGCGCCGTATACGAGACCCGTACGTGCGGTGCAATGGGAGGTTGAGGGACACAGTGTCCCCGGTCTACCCTATTGTGGATGAATGGCAGGGAGTTATTCATAATAAAATGTAAGATATGATAGAATTGTTATGAAATCCATTACAAAAAACGACATATCGACAAAATATGAATAAACTGTTGACAAATCATGAAAAATAATTAAAATAATAAATAAAGAGTGTATAGGATGGAAAATTATGGACAGGAGGAGTGGCCTATGAAAGGAAAAATGCATCGTAAAAATAAAAAAGGTTTTACATTGGTAGAGTTGGTTGTTGTCATTGCAATTCTGGGAATTCTGGCAGCCATTGCGATTCCGACTGTAGTATCGATTATTACGACGGCAAATGAGTCGGCGGAGGAAACGGATGCTTCTGCCCTGGATGAAGCCTGCAAGGCCTATGTGGCCGGGGTGCGGTCCGGCGCCATCAACAGCAGCAACAGCGGTGCTTCCACTCAGGCGGATCTTCCCGGACCCGATGCTTCCACCTCAGCACGACTGAATTCGGCAAAAAACGGCACTGTGCTGAATGCCTGCGAGTATTCCGGACTCCATTCCGTGATGGACCACATTACAAACGGTCACAATCTGTATGTGTATGACGGACAAGGCAATATTTTTGCGGAATGCAAGCGAAAAGACCTGACAAATTATGTTTCCGGCACTACTACGATGCAGGATTTGTATAATTTCTGACGTACCGGATCGGAAAAGCGGAGCCTTTAGGCTCCGCTTTTCCTGTTTTTGGAGGAAATTTTTAAAAAAATATAAAGTTTATGAACAATTTATGAACGGAGTGTTTTTTTGTTCATAAATCAAAGAAAGATAAACTGCACAAAAATTTATCAACAGTTAGGATAATACAAACAAAAAACGGTCAAAAATAGGGGGTTGCACCCAACACTATGGTAATTGTGCACAAAAACGAACCACTTTCTTTTTCAAATTATTCGAAAAAAATTTGAAAAAAAGTATTGACATTTTGTTAATAAAGAGTTAATATATATTCAACAAATGAACACGGCGCTCCACCCTTCAGGGCGACGGTTCAAGTTAAAAAAATTTTATTAAAGAAAGAGGTAATTCATCATGACTCTCCAGCAGAAAATGCTCGCTAAGCAGAGCAAAAAAGGTTTCACCCTCGTTGAACTCGTAGTTGTTATCGCTATCCTCGGTATCCTGGCAGCTATCGCTATTCCGGCTGTTATCGGTATCATCAACAGCGCTAACCAGTCTCAGCAGAAGTCCGATGCAAGCTCCCTGAGCAACGCTTGTAAGGATATGTACGCTGAAGTTGTTGCAGGTACTCTGAACAACCAGAGCACCAAGCAGCCTGCTGGCGCAGCTCTCCCGGCTCCCGATGCTTCTCCCTCTCAGAAGAAGGCTGCTGCTCAGGCTCTGACAGTTGCTAACGCTATCGACTACGCTGGTCTGGGCGATCTGACCAACAAGGTTGGCGATTTCGTTTACGACAGCAACACAGGCACCATCTATGGCAAGGACGACGACGCTGTTAAGGGCAAGGGCTATGCACAGGTTACCACTGCTCTGACCATGACGGATCTCGGTTACGTCTGATTAGCGAGCGTTTGGACGCGGCAATCTGAACACCAAAACTACATAAAACTGACCCGGAAGATGATCTCTTCCGGGTCGGTTTTTTTGCCTAAAATTCATTCTGAAGGAGAAGTATCTTTGTCGATAAAAGAAGAAGCGCGTGACTTATTGCATAAATATTGACATGAATTTCTAACTATATGCACAAATTCAAAAGATTTATAATTTAGTTATTGAAATCTATTTTTTTTTGTGATAAGATAACAAAAGGGATATTATAATCGTTCATAAGTTTGTCGATATGTGGCACAACGGACGGTTCTGATATTTGTCAGAAGAAACAACGGCAACAGAGAAAAAAATTTAAGAGTGTGGTGTGTTTATGAAAACGGTAGCAACTGTCATGCAGCTGACACGAAGCCTTCTGATCCTTACTCCCGCCGAGTATGATCGGCCCGAAGGCGGTCTTTCCATCAACAGAAAAAAAGGTAGTTCAATGCCAAGCAATTTCAGCGTTCCTCAGATTTTTGAGCTGAACGAATCCCTGAAGGATCACCCTTATGAAAAGAGCGATGAGCTTGCGGCTTTCGTCAAACGCTGCGCCGAGAGTGTCAGCATGGAGCTGGGAGACCTGTTTCTGTGCATCGAGGATGAAGATATCCTCATTACCAAGGAGTATAAGCATCATGTAGAGTCCAAGGACAAGCTTCTGCTGACTTATGCCCGCGTGGAGGCAGAAGCAGTACTGCATCAGGATGTACAGAAATATACCATCCTGAACTTTGAATACGGCCAGCAGTACGGCAAGGCAAACAAGAGCGAGGATGTTTCCGCTTCTTTGTTTGCAATGAATACCGCACTTCTTACCGATATCCGCGCCAACTTCTCTGCAGCAGGTCTGAAGATTGTCAAGGTAACGCCGCCTATCGCCGGCATGCTTTATACCTCGAAGGTTGACCTGAACTCTGCCACCAGAGCGATTGCTGTTATCAGTATGGACTTTGCCGCTACCAGACTGGTAGTCTTACATAACGGCGCACCTGTATTCCAGCAGTCCTTCTCCAGCGTACTGGAGGATATCGCTGAAATGCTGATGCTGGAATTTGGTATCAGCAAGCTGGGCGCAATTGACCTCATCCGCCAGAAGGGTCTCGGCGTATGTAATGAATGTAACTCTGCCCAGACCAGAAAACAGACCATGTCTATGCTGGACAACGCAGCCGGTGAGATTCTCAGAAACCTGAGAATGGTTATCTCTACCCTGCGTCTGGATATTGACCAGATCGTTCTCTGTGATGCTCTGGCCAAGATTCCCAATATCGCTGCTTACTGCCGTCAGGTGGGTCTCAGCGCACCAATGGAAAAAATCACCAATATCTTTGTGGGCAGCTCACAGGTTCCCAGCGTAACCGGTGCGGCTTCTCAGAGAGGTTTTGACGCTGTTTCGTTTATTACACTGAACGGCGTTCTTACCATGCCGATTCCCGAAGCCAACCTGCTGCAGGGCCAGACCAATATTCTCACCGCGATCAAGAGTGAGGGCGGTAATAAGATCGGTAACCTGGTTGCCGGTGTTCTGGGTGTTGTGGCCGCCGTCTGGATGCTGGGCGTTTCCGCATGGTGGATTTCACTGAATATCCGTGAAAATAACGATACCAAAACACTGAATGACACAAAATATACCAAGACAGCAACGGAACTGATCAAGAAGGAAGATACCTGGAAGAAAGCCTATGGCAACCTTCCCAAGAATATTGAGAAGCTTCCCAAGAGCAGCTACAAGCTCTCTCCGATTGTCAAGGAAACCTATGATAAGATCTGCAACAGCGCTAAGGTTCTGCAGACAAACGAGCTGGTCTTCAAGAAGGTTACAGGAACAGCCGATAAAAAAACCGGTGCTACTACAGAAAGTGTAACGGTTTCTGTCGATTATAACACTGAAAACTACAAGTCCTTTAAGAGCCTGGACAGTCAGCTGAAGAAGGAGGGCTTCTATTCCGTCAGTGAGGATATCTCTGTCAAAACAAGTGAAGATCAGAATGAAGCCAAGAAAAAGATCGTAAAGGTCAAGATGACGCTTACCGTAACAGCTGCCGGTTTGGAGAAGGCAAAGCTGAGCGAGGATGAAGAGGCATACATTACCGCTAAATACAACGGTGAAAAGCTGCCTGAGCTGAAGTCCAACGCTCAGAAGGCCGAAAGTTCAGAAAAGACTGAAAGCTCCGCCGAAGCATCCGACACCAAGAAATCCTGAGCCGGATACGGACAATGAGCAGATCTGAAAGATCAATTTTTGACGGAGGTAAACAACCATGGAAAAAAAGCAAGTAAAAATTTCGGGCTTTATTATTGCAATCGGCGCTATCGTTCTGGTAAGTATTATCTTTCTGATTGTGGTGCAGATTCCTTTCATGCAGAAAATTGATACCTATGAGAGCAAGCATAAGGTTGCAACCAGCCAGATTAACTCGTATAACAACTATCTCAACAACCAGGCCAGCATTGAGGCTATGATCAAGGACATGCAGCTGGAATACCTGAAGAAGACACCTGTACTTTTTGACAATGCTACCAAGTCTACCACAGAAATCGAGCAGATGCTCAATAAGATCAAGAACGTTACCTTTATCAGCCTGGATGTCAGCAAGGGTAATGTCGATAAGCTGGGAAGAGCTACGGTAGAAGGCGGCGCACTGAAATCTACCAAGATCAGATACGTCTTTGCCGCAACCGAAAAGGATCTGTATCAGACGCTTGACTATCTGGAGCTCACAGCTGACGGTACCTACTATATTGAAAGCGTTACCGTAGAGGACTATGCAGAGGATGTAGAAGGAACAGACTCCGAGGGCAGCAAGGTGATCACCGCGAAAACCTCCAAGGATAAGTTCCAGTATGCTATCGTTATGTATCTCTACTACTTCGAGAATGTTACCGGCCTGACAGTAGATACTGAGGTTGCTGCAGAGGCTTCCAGGAACGCTGCTGTATCTCAGGTATCCACAGCGTCTCAGGTATCCAAGGCCTGATCTGACAGCCGGACCGTAAAGGAAAATACTTTATGCAGCCATTAAGTTATCTTCAAACAACAGGCGGTCTGATCTGGACCATTGCCTGTGCGGTTATGGGCATATTGATTACATGGGGCTATTATACAGTCATTAACAGGATTCCTGCGTCGTGGCTGTGTGATTACGGCGAAACCCCCTCAGAGGAATTGCTCAGCGGCAAGCGTGTCAACTATGCCCGATCCGGTATCATAATGTCTATCGTGACTGCAGCCTGCCTGGTGCTGTGCAGGCTGCAGTTCAATAAGGGATATGATATCTATTTTGGGGTATTCAGCCTGATTATTGTCATTTCCCTGATGATTGCTGTCTGCGATATCAAATACACCATCATTCCGGACCAGTTTACCATTGCGTTGGCAGTGCTGGCGCTTGGCATCAGCATCTATGATCTTGTCAGAGGCTTCGGCCTGCTGCATAAGGCATGGTGGTCGCCTCTGGCAGGTGCGGCAATGGGAGCCGGCGCCATGATTCTGATTGACCTGATCGGTGTGCTGATCTATAAAAAGGACGGCATGGGATTTGGCGATGTCAAGCTGTTTGGCGCCATTGGGTTGCTGACGGGCTTTCCGGGAACAATTCTTGCCTTTGCCATTTCGGTTGTCTGCGCCATGGTTTGTTTTATCGTGATTATTATCGTGGTGAAGATCATGGTCCGGAAAGCTGCGGCCGGAGAGGCCCAATCGCTGGGAGAGGAAGCTTCCGGTGTGGCGGAGGAGCAGAAGGAGGCGTCAGCTCACGAACCCTCCGGAGAAGGCGGTGCCACGGACAGGGATGAACCCGAAGAGGAGGCCTCCGGAAGCGAGGAGGCAGCCGCAGAGGATTCCCCCGGAGAGGATGCCGGAGACGACTCCGATGGAGGAGGATCCTACCTTGCCTTCGGTCCGTATATCGCAGTTTCATTGATTTGTTATATTGTATTTAATGATTTCTTGTATCACATGGTCGAACAATATCTGAGTTTGTTCAAATGAAGATGAGGAGCTGAGAACATGAAGGCCGGTAACCTGAAAATTGGACAAATCTTGATTAATTCAGGAGACATCACGGAAGAGCAGCTGGACGAGGTGCTTGAAAAACAGCGGAATTCCGAAACAAAAAAGCGTATTGCCGACATTCTTATTGAAGATAAGATTGTAACTGAGCAGCAGGTGTGCAGGGCGCTTGAAAAACAGCTCTTTATGCCCTATGTTGACCTTGATACCGTAACGATTCCCGATGAGCTCAACGGATTGATTCCGGAGGAAATGGCTCAGAAAAACATGGTTGTTCCGCTGGAGCAGGACGGCCGGTTTCTGACTGTGGCAATCGGTGACCCTCTCAACTATAAAGGTCTGAAGGACCTTTCCATCGCAACCAAAATGAAAATCATGCCCGTCATCGCGGAACCCTCCAAGATTGCTGCCAGACTGCGTGAAATCTACGCCGCTCAGAAAGCAATCGATGACGCAAAGGAATTCCTTGAATCCAAGGGCGGCAAGACCAAGGCACAGCAGGAAGCAGAAGAGGCAGCCAAGCAGGATGCCAACGGCAATGATCAGCCGATTATTCGTTTCGTTAATACGATGATTGAAGAAGCGATTTTTGCCAAATGCTCCGATATTCATATTGAGCCGATGGAAAAATGCCTGAGAATCCGCTTCCGTATCGATGGTAAGCTGCAGATCTATATGGATACGGCGCCGGAGCTGATTCCCTCGGTTACCTCCCGTATTAAGTTCATCGGTAATATGAACATTGCAGAAAAAAGAATCCCGCAGGACGGCCGTATCAACTACCGTGTCGGCGGAAGAGATATTGACTTCCGTATTTCGGTTCTCCCCAGTGTGTATGGTGAGAAGATCGTAATGCGTATTACCACCTCTCTGGGTATGGAGCTGAAAAAAGAGAGCATCGGCTTCCTTCCGGAGAATCTGGAAAAATTCAATCATTTGATCAAAAGTAACCGTGGCATTATCCTGGTAACAGGAGCTACCGGTTCCGGTAAATCAACCACCCTCTATACTGCTTTGAATGAAGTCAAATCAGAGGATATTAACATTATCACCGTTGAAGACCCTGTCGAAATGCTGCAGGAAGGCATTACACAGGTACAGACGAACGAAAAAGCAGGCATGACCTTTGCGGCAGCCCTTCGAAGCATTCTTCGTCAGGACCCCGATATCATCATGGTTGGTGAGATTCGAGACGGTGAAACAGCAGCCATCGCAGTACAGGCAGCTATCACCGGTCACTTGGTTCTTTCTACCCTGCATACCTACGATGCTCCCAGTTCCGTTGCCCGTTTGGTAGATATGGGTATCGAACCCTACATGGTATCCTCGGCTTTGCTTGGCATTATTGCCCAGAAGCTGGCCAGACGTCTTTGTGTGGAGTGTAAAGAGGCATATAATCCCGATCAGAATGAGCGGATTTCCCTTCGTCTGGATCCCAATGAGGAAATCACGCTGTATCGTAAGTGCGGCTGTGACCGCTGCAATAAAAAGGGATATAAGGGACGTATCGCTGTTCATGAGATTATGCTTCTGACGTCCACACTGAAGCGTGCGATCACCGAAGGAAAAAGTACCGATGATGTGCGTGAGCTGGCAGTCAAAGAGGGTATGATCCCGATGAAGGAGAATATCAGAATCGACGTTCTTAAGGGCCTGACGTCCTATGAAGAATATATTGATATGACCATCAATAATGAATAAATTCCGGCAATACAAATTTATTAATGAATGGGGTAGATTTAAGTGGATTTTTACAGCCTTGTCAAAGAAGCCGTAACAAAGGGCGCATCCGATATTCATATTGCATCGGGTAACCATCCTGCGTATCGTCTTCACGGTAACGTATTCTTTACAAACGATCCCGCATTGAATGAAGCGGAGGTTACTGCCATTATTAAGGCAGTGCTGAACAAGTCACGTTTTGAAACCTTCCTCCAGACAGGTGAAGCGGACGCCGCTGTTGAGATCGGTGAATGCGGCCGTTTCAGAGCGAATGCTTTCAGACAGCGTAATGGTACAGCCCTTGTACTCCGTGTCATCAACAGCGTTGTGCCGGAGCTTTCAACCCTCAACCTGCCAAACTCCATCCGTAAAACCCTTGATCTGAATTCCGGTCTGGTACTGATGTGCGGTCCTACCGGTTCCGGTAAGTCCACTACCCTGGCGGCACTCATCAACGAAATCAATAAATATAAGAGCCGTCACATTATTACCATTGAAGACCCTGTTGAGTTTTTGCATACCCCCAAGCGCTGCATAATCAATCAGAGAGAAATCGGCCTGGACAGCCGTTCCTACCCCATGGCTCTTCGTGCTGCCATGCGTGAGGACCCGGATATCATTCTCGTCGGCGAAATGCGTGACCGTGAATCCATTCAGATCGCGTTGACCGCAACAGAAACAGGTCACTTGGTATTCTCCACCGTACATACAGAGGGTGCTGCAAAAACCATTGACCGTCTGGTTGATATTTTCCCGCCGGATCAGCAGCAGCAGATCAGAGTTCAGCTTTCTACGTCACTTAAGGCTGTTATTTCACAGAGACTTCTTCCCCGTGCCACAGGCGGACGAGTGGCTGCATTTGAGATCATGTTTGTAACCACCGCTATCAGTAACCTGATTCGTGAGAATAAGGTTGCCAATATCCAGCAGAGCATCCAGCTCGGACAGCAGTATGGTATGATTACCATGAGCAAGAGTATTGATAACCTTCTTGCTCAGGGTCTCATCACTGAACAGATTGCAAGGGCTTGGAACTTTGATATCGGTGACACCGATGCGAGAAGATAAGGGAGTGAACAGCATTGAAGTATAAATACGTTGCGATGAACGCAAGAAACCAGAAGAAGGAAGGCGCCATTGAAGCTGCTTCACAGGCGGAAGCTACCAATCTTCTTCGTGAAAAAGGCCTTGTCGTTCAGGATTTAGTCGAACTTGGCAGCAACAGTGATGAACCCACCAGTATCTGGCAGATGGACTTTGGCGGAGATATTCATACAAAGAAAATCAAGCCCAAAAAGCTCCTGATGATTCTCAGCCAGCTGGGTATGATGATGAAAGCCGGTATTAACCTTTCTCTTTCCATGCAAATTATGATTGACTCCGAAAAGGATGTCAGCATGAAGAAGATCCTTCGTGAGATCAATGAGAATCTGTATTCAGGTTTTACCCTTTCCCAGTCCATGAAAAACTTTGCCGGTTTCCCGCCAATCTATATCAGCATTGTTGAAGCCGGTGAGGCAAACGGTCGTCTTGACGAGGCATTCGAACAGTGTGCCCTGATTTGTAAAAAGGATATGGCCCTTTCTGGTAAGATCAGAAGTGCATTGATGTATCCTGCTTTTCTGATGGCTCTGGTATTGATCGTTGTTATCATTCTGACTGTATTCGTATTGCCGACATTCGCCGGAATCTATGAAAGCTTCGGTGGCGACCTGCCCGGACTGACTAAGTTTATGATGGGCTTCTCCGACCTGTTGATTCATTGGGGCTGGCTGATTGTCATCCTGATTATTGCTGCAATCTTCATTTTCAAGACCGTCAAAAAGACCAATGCCGAGTTTGCTATGTGGCTGGCGCGAATGTATCTGAAAATTCCGCTGGTCGGTCCGATTATCAGACAAAGCTCTCTGGCAAGATTCTGCCGACTGATGTCTACCCTGACAGATGCAGGTATTCCTATTCATAGAGCAATGGCTCTGGCAAGAGATGCTGTTCCGAACATCTTCGTTCGTGAAAGAGTACAGGATGTTCTGAATGATGTACAGATCGGTGTCACAATCCATGAAGCAATGGCGAAGCACCCGGTATTTGATCCGATCCTGGTTTCTATGATCCGAGTCGGTGAAGAATCCGGTATGTTGGGAGACTCCCTGTTTAAGATGGCTGAACTGTTCGAAAGTCAGACAGATGAATCCACGCAGCGTATGACAGACATGATGACGCCTATTATGACAGTTATCATCGGTGTCGTTGTTGCAACACTGGTTATCTCCATGATTCTCCCTATGTTCGGTATGTACAGCTTGGTTGGTTCTTCCGGTTCCAGCTCCTCATAAATCAAAAACAAAAAACAGCTCGGTCGACATCTGTTCGGCCGGGCTTTTTTTATGGATAATATTATTAAAAATAATTCCCAAGCAATTTAAAATTCAATAATAATGCAGACTTTCTATCAAAACTTAACAAAGTATGAGTAAAAAATTTGGCAAGGAAAATTGTTAAAAAAATATTGAATTGATTTTTTTTTATAGTATAATAGAAATGAATAAATATAAGTGGGAGAATGCTTAAAAATGCGGCAATTAAGCATTCGGAAGGAGGAGAAAGTTGATGAAAAAACGACTACCGGCAAAGATTCCCAAGCTCAGATCCAAAAAAGGTATCACATTGATCGAGATTCTTGTTGGCGTGGCGATTATTGTCATCGTGTTCGGTGCCACACTGAGTGCAATGACAAACGGCTACAGCAAGGTGCTCTACAATGCGGAGACTAACAAGTCGGCTGCAGAAGGCGGTTCAATCAACGAGGTTATTCTCGAGGCAGTCAAGAGACAGGGGTTTGCCAATGCAGAGGAGTGCTTCGATTACTTTACCAATGCGGATAACGCTGTGCATGGAGCTGCCAAATCTGCAGATGACACAATCCAGTATGTCAACTATGCGCAGTTTCCTGTCATGAACATTGACAACCAGTATGCAATCAACATGGAAGCGGAAAGTATTGTCTCCACGGAAAATGGCGATCATCGTTTGAAGGGACTGGAGATCCTTACTTCCATTAACAGTGTTGAGGGCGTTGTTGTCAACAGGTCATTTGTTGCCTACACAGAGCAAGAGACGTAAAGGAGGGTTGACATGAACAGAGTAAAATCAAAACGCGGCTTTACGCTGGTTGAATTGATCGTTACCGTGGCCATTCTGGGCATGGTTGCTTCGATGGGCGTTGGTATTGTGGCAAATGCTATCAAGAATTATTCAACCGCCTCCACAACCTCTCAGGAACAGGATACAGCGCTCAAAATTGAGAAGTTTATCCTGAATAATGCAAGGGTTGATTCGTCTGTGATGACCCTTCCCTCCATCCAGGTTCCTAAATCGGACATTACGGCGCAGTATGTCTATTTTAATGATAACAGACTGATCACTCTGTCCTCCGTCATTGAAGATCTGAACCAGCCTCCGGTTGTGACCCAGATCTCATACGATGGAGTAGAAAGTGTCACCCTTCAGATCAGACGTCAGAAGCCGCAGAAGGATTCGACGTTGTCTAAGAAATGCTATATGTATCTGACATATACCATTAAAATGGTTAACGGCTATACCCTTGAGGGTCAGGCTGTAATGAACAACATTGATGCCAGCAGTTATACTATGACAGGTGCCTCCAGTGACTCCTATACGGACTCCAATGAAGTCATGGAAATCACAAAGAATTCCACTGATGCCCTGGTACTCGTCAAATAATCATTTAGAAAGGAGATTTCATGTTTATGCGCAACGGGATTTTAAACAAAAGCCGAAAAGGTTTTTCGTTGCCGATTGCCATTGCAATCAGTGCGTTTCTGATTATTATTTCTGCATCGCTGCTGTTTATTGCTGTACAGAGTACATCCAACACCAGTGTTGAAATCAGCGGTAGACAGGCATACCTGAATGTACGCAGCGCGCTGGAATATGCAGAGGCCTACTATAGCAATAACATCACGGACTATTCCTCCATCGGCACAGAATATCTCATTATGAATGATGATGGTGGCACTACCTCTCAGGGCGCAACCGTCACCAAAAATGTTGCCCAGACAGAAAATGCGGTAACTTATGTTATTGCTCGCTATCAGAAGCCCGAAAATTCCAACAAGGCAGTCCTCAAACTGACAGCCCTTTGCCGTTATTCAGATGCCTTTGGCAACAAGGGAAAGGTTGCTCGTCTGAGCGTCAGCTTTACTGTTGGTTCCAGCGGTCCTAACCGTCTGACGATCGTAAAGCTGCCCCAGAAGAATGAATCCTTGGGCGGCGGCGACAGCATTACCCTGCACGTCAAAAAGCCGGTCGGTATGGATTATCAGCTGACCTACTACATCTGGACATACAAGGATACAGCAGGTGCTTATTCCGGTTACGATGAGGGCAGCGGTGATATCAGCTATACCTATAAACCGAATGTATCTGACCTGAACAACACCACCATTTCTGAAAACGACGTCAAGCCGAATGCAGAGTGGGCTACTAAGGAAGATCCGGTCAAGAAGCTGCAGCAGGGTCCTAACGGTATCATGGCTGACAGCGGCGGCGGCTGGTTTACCGGTGAATACTTCATCAAATCCGGTCGTGTACCGTGGTTTAATATCATCTTTGCAAAGCAGGGCTCCATCCTGAACGATGGTACCGGTGCCAACAATATCTATAACTCCCAGACCAACGAAATGTTCCATCTCTGGTATCTGAATCCTGATGATAAGAATATCTACTTTGAATTCTTTGACTATCAGAAGCAGAAGGACGGCCACACCTATTATACCAAGTATTATAAGGGAAGTGACTGGGACGGCAAGAAGGGTCTGGAAGATACGATTCTTGTTTATGTTAACAACCCCAAGACATTGATCCATTTTGCAATGATGGGCCGTGACGCTGAAAATACCGTTACCTCCCTGGCAGCAGGCGAGTATCCCGTCATCAATTCCGTTTCCGTACCGATCAGCGGTCAGAGTTTTATTTCTGACGGTGAAAAGAAATCCGGTAACATTGCAATGACCTATGAAGGCTGCGGTTGGTGGGTTGCCAATGTTGAGGCTTGCGAATCCTTCAGCATGACGATGACCTTCAAGGGCATTTCCAGAGTTGTCAGCAATATCAATGCTACTTCCGAGAGCAATGAATTCTGGCTGGTCTATAATCCCTTTACGGACAACATTATTGTTAACACCTCTGAATCCGGTGCACTGAGTGACCTGGGTATCGATGAAAACGCATACGTTACCGTTCATGCAAAGGTTGCCGACTACACCAGAAAAGCAAACCCGAAAATCGGCTATGGCAATGTTGGTCTGAACTCCACCACCGGACAGATCAAACTCCGTGATGCCGTACTGGAAGCCAAAAAATTCAAGAAAGAAAACTATACCGATACTTCCTATCAGCCTCTCCAGGCTGCTATTGACGACGGCTTTGCCACACTGGCAGATGTCGACTTCATCAAGAATCAGGAGGGCGATACTTCTGCCAAGAAGATTGCCAATGCCAATGCCGCCTATGAGGCAAAGATGGCTGCGATCAATAACGCTATCAAGGGTCTGGTTGCCAAGACAGCAACAAAGGCACAGCGTTCCGCCTTTGATAAGGTTGTGAAGGACGCCAAGGCAGTTGTGGATGCGGAAAAGAAGAAGATTAATTCTACCAATCCTGCCGACAGGCCACTCTATGATGTCAACTTCTTCAAGGCCTTTACCGGTGAAGACGGCACCAATTCTGCCTATGTCAGAGCTCTGGAAGCCTCCGACAGAGCTGACCTGAAGTCTGATGAGTGTATTGCTCTGAAGGACGAGCTGGAAGCAGAATATAAGGTTCTGATCAGACTCTCCTATACAGATACCGATGGCGTATTCCATCTCTGCGGTAAGCTGAACAGAAACACCTTGATCAAATACATCAGCAGTGTTGAAAAATTCAGAGACAGTGCTTCTTTTGAGGAAGCGTACCTTGGCACATTCAAAGTTAGACTGGCAGAAGCCGAAGTTGTTCGTGATGCCAAAGAGACAACACAGGAAGCTCTGAATAACGCTAAGACTAATCTGGAAAACGCTTACACAGAAATGTGTCAGCATTCCCTGATTCAGACAGACAAGACAAAGCTCAATGCTTTGATTGATCAGGCAAATACTCTTCTCCAGACTACCAGAGACTACACGGATGCATCCCGTACCGCCCTGCAGAAGCAGCTGGACAATGCAACCTCCAAGGTTGCCTTTACCACAGAGCAGAGCGAAGTAGATCTTTTGGCCAGAAACCTGGAGCGTGCGGTTCTTGGCTTTACTTATGTGAAACCCGAGAATACCATTGGCGAGCTTCTTACCAATAACCTTTACAGAGTGTGGGTTGATGGTTCTGCTGCTCCTGAGGACTACACCTATTATATAGACCTTTCTGCACAGGATGCTGCCGGTGCTGTGATGGTAGATATGTCTACCATGGAAAACTGGGGCACCAACCTGATTAAGGGTCTTGGTATCCGTTACATTAACGGAGTCAACTACAATGTTTATGCAACAGCAACCATTCATGTCAACAACAAGGAAGGCCAGGAAGTGGCTAGCAAGGTGATGAACTTTGCTGAGATGGCTGACGGCAATATGGTATTTGTGATTGCTGCAGATGGCACTGTTTCCATTGGTCAGTACACTACCGTTTATGCTGAGCTGCCCGACAGCCCGACTGTCAGAGTCAAGCTTGGTCCGAACAGTATTACTTCCGGTCAGGAGGGCAACTACTTTGTAGCCAAATACATCTACACGCCTGAAAACAAGGATAAGAATGTGTACTTTGTCTGCACCTATACCAACCCGGACCTGACAGAGACCACCATCTCCCTGTCCCCCGGTAAGGTATCAACACCCGGTGAGCATATCTTCAAGGCTTATTATTTCAAAGGGGCAACCGTGAAATCACTTGTTAAGTGCAACGATGTATATCCGAAATATGACCCCGTACAGGACGATAACAACGAACCCAACGCCGGCGGTACTCTTGCAGGAGATGACGATATCAAGATCGGCAAGCTCTCTGCAGACGGCGACTATATCTATTTCACTGACGTTGATAAGTGGGGCGGCTCCAAGGTTCATGCCTACTTCTTCAATAGTGCCGGTAAAGTTGGTGCAGAGTGGCCCGGTACGGTCATGACTTTCCACAAGACCAACTCCAGCAGTCAGAATGTTTATAAGATTGTACCTCCCAGTGATGCAACCAGTGTTGTATTCAACTGCGGCAGCGGCAACGCCAAATCTGCTGACACCATCTATACTCTCGGTTATGGCTACTATCGTGACGGCGGCTATAACGGAAATGTGTTCAATGTTGGATCCTGGCAGGAGGCTCAGAGCACCGGCGGCGGTGGTGGAACAGTCAATTACGAGAGCGACTATATCTACATTACCAATAACCACTCCTGGCAGAACCTTCATATTTATTTCTTCGGACCCAGCGGTGAAATCGGTGAGGCTTTCCCCGGCTATAACCTTGGCAACGATGAAAAATGGAAGACTAACGAGTATAATCAGGTAGTTTACAGAATCCATCCCCCTGTAGGCGCAAATCACTTTATTCTGAGCAACGGTACCTCTTCGTGTCAGACTGTCAATACCGCATTTACACTTGGTATGGGCTATTATGTTGACGGCGGCAGCGGTAATGCTCATGTCATGAAGGCATATGATGTCACTGGCGGCGGCGGAACCGGCGGCGGAGGAGGAACCGGCGGCGGAGGAGGAACCGGCGGCGGCGGAACGACCGGCGGTGTGACCGGTCAGGTCGGCTTCATTGAGGGCGATCTCGAAAATGTCAATCTGCCCATGGCGTATGTGGGTGGCAATAAGGTCCGCATTCAGAACAACTCCTATGTGAATGTTTATGGTTCCGGCAGCAAGAACAATTCCTATGGTAATTCGATGCACAGCGGCAACCCCTTCGGCGGTGAAGGAATGAATGATAGTTCCGGCGGCCGTCTTGGTTCGGCTTCCCTGTCTGCATACTATGACTGGTATGAATTCAAGCTCCCCATTTCCAAGGAAGCGGAATATACCTTCGCTATTAAGGGAATGGATCCCGATCACCCCGAAGTCCAGAGCAAGAAGGTTGAAAAGGCAGTTGGCGATGTATGGTTTGAGCAGCTGGATAACTATACCGGCGGCAACGGCGGACATTACGCTAACCTCAATCTCTACACCTTTAACCCTGAAAATAAGAAGATCCAGATCGACGATAGTCTGAATGTATATTACAGACTGCCTGAAGGCTGGTCCAACCCGACCCTTAGTGTCAGCGGTCCTTTCGGCAGCCAGACTTATACGATGACGGATCGTCTGACTCGCGGTGGTAACGCAAATATTTATTATGTTTCCGATATTTCCAAGAATACTCCTTTTGTAACCTTTACTGCTACTAAGACCAATACAGACGGCACCAAGGAAACCATACAGCACGTTACCAGCCTGCAGGGCGGTGATAGTATCCTGTTCGATCCCACCTATGATAATGGGCGCGGCGACTGGACAACCTTTATCTCTGATATCGACAGACTGAGAAGAGTCGTTGAGTCCCTGAGAGGTTCCTACTATGGTAACAACATCGTAGATCGTTACAGTGACAAGGGTGAGCTTCTGAATGGTTCCTCCCGTCTCTACTCTGCGGGTCTGCTGGGTGCTTACTCACAGTACGCAAAGGCTAAGGTTACAGGCAGCGTTACCTATTACATCACGGAAATCACCGATGAGGGTGAAGTATCCAACTACAACAGATATGTGGCAGCACTCGAAGTCCTGACGGCATATAACGATCTGTATGATCAGATTATCAAGGCAAGAGAGTATATTGCAGATCCGTTGAAGAAGTCTGATATGAAGACAATGGATATTCACGGTTCAGGCGGCGGTGCATATCCTGAATATCTGACGAGAACCATTAAGGCCAGAAAGTATACCACCGGTTCTCTCAATACCCTGCGTCGAAGAATGGCAGAAGCAGAAGAAACGTTCCTCCAGAATAGCTCCCTTAGTGCTGTTCAGTCAGCTACAGAAGCTTTGAAGAGAGCCAAAGCTGGTCTGACGGTAGATAGTGAAGGTTCCATCGCTTGTGTACTCTTTGATTCTCAGGATAAGGTAGCATCCGGCTCCAAGTTCAAGATCAGATTCACAAAGGCTCAGAACTCTGCTGACTACATTGTTGAGAAGGTTGATGATTACAATCCCGAGAGATATCCCATCATCTTCCTGACCACTGATGAAGACGGCAATCCCTATGACAAGATCTATAATGTATCCTTTATCGAGGTCAAGGACGGTGTTGAGGTTCCGCTGACTCCTTCGAAGCCAAGTATGTCCATGGATGATGCGTGGGTTTTCATTGATACCAAGAATGCACCCGTCTGGAAGCAGAATACCGCATCGGATTATCGTGAGATTAACTCTGATATCTTTGTACAGGATACGGCAACAGAAACTCAGACTTACACCATGAAGCCCTATGGCAGCTCCGTCAAACCCATGACCCTGCTCTTTACTACTGATGCAGAGGTTCGCTTCTTCAACGGAACATCCTACACCATTAAGGCCGGTGCCTACTTCTTTGAAGCTTCTGATGCAACAGATGAAAACTCCGTTATTTATGGCGGAACCCTGGATCTGTTCTCCGATAAGGCGATGGCGTATTTCACGAATCCCAGCAAATACGGTCAGTATGTTGTCAATGACAAGGATATCCGCGGCAACACCATAACCGGTGTCACCGATGGTGTCACAGCCGGATGGCATACCGGTACTTCCCTGACAGATGGAAACACCTTCAGTGTTGCACAGCGTAACATTGGTGGCTATGTCAATCTCGATGTATCCGAAGGAAAGTTTGACAACCCGGCTCCCTACTCCTTCTATGCAAGTGAAGGTCTGTATTTCAGATGGAGCTCAGAAAACCCGCTGAAGGTCTACAATAAAGTAACCCTCTCCGGCGGTGAGATTCGTCTTGGCTTGTCCGGCACTCTGGAAGGTATGCAGAAGAATCAGCCTCACTTCTATCTGGCTGGTGAATATGGCACCACCGAGATGACGGTTGAATTCCTGACCGATATCTTTGTCAAGTACAAGGATAAGAACAACGACGAGCATTCCTTCGCAATTCGTGAAGGTAAGTACATCATCAAGAGAGATCCTACCAAGGATGAAATGATTGATACCGATGACTTTGTAGCTGACCTCTTTGATGAATCCTACTGGAAGAGCATGGAGTACATTACCTATATCGGCCGCGGAACAGCGGACGAAGATGGTAATGGTCCCACCGGCAAGCTGATTGACGGCGTTTACGGTGATTAACAGCTGATTCCCCGATTCTTACAAAGGGCATTCTCCGAAAGGAGGATGCCCTTTTTTGGGTGGTGTGTCGGGCATGACACTAATCTCACAGGTGAAAGTCCTGTCACGGGTAGTTACCGCCAAGTGTAGCGAACCGCAAGCTGTT
>CACYCV010000081.1 GCA_902772955.1 uncultured Ruminococcus sp. | reverse complement strand
GACAGCTTTGTTATCATACCACCTTCTTTCCCGTTTGTCAACACCTTTTTTTAAACTTTTTTTGTTCTCTACAAATTGTATAGTTTTAAGCGAATTGACAGACCAATTCTCCTACGCTGATTTACAGTCTGTACATTTCCAGTTCTCCTCATTTTCCTGTTGTAAAATTCCGACCATTTTCCCCGGAAATCGATTCTTTTGTGACTTTTTCGTTTTTTTTGCTGTTGCACATCCCCGAAAAATAGTATATAATTTCTGTAGACGGGATCTGAATCCTGTCCGGATTTTTCCTGAAAAAAGCCGTTTAGTGCGATTCCTTGATTCTTTGTATCAGAAAGGTGGTTGTTTCCATGAACAATACTGTTAAATCCTCTGTTCCCGCAAAAACACTGCTCTCCAAGACAACAGTTACAACGCTCAGTGTTTCCCTGCTGATTCTGGCTGTTTCCGTGCTCGGTCGTTCCGTCAGTGCAATGATTTACAATCAGAAGCTCAGCATCTGCTATTCCTTGTACCAGATTTTTGGAGCCGGCTCCATCGGCATTGTCAACCTTGCCACCGGCATTCTGTCGGCTGCTCTGCTGACATTTCTGGCAATCGGACTTTTAGTCGCCCATACCGGTGCCAAAGCGGATACCCCTTCCTTCGGAGGTCTGGCGTTTTTGAAAATGGTGCTGGTGGCTGCCATTATTTATACCTCCCTGGGAATTGTTGTTTGCTTCGGTTCCGTCAGTGTCATCAACTATACCGATATTGAGGGCTATAACGGCAACATCAATTTTACCGCTGCCGGACTGTTCTGGCTGACGATTGTTCTGGGCACCGCCATTCTCTGCACCGAAATTGCCTTTATCCGGCTGTTTAATTCTCTCATCCGCAACATGGAAAACGGTTCCCTGGAAAAGAAGGGAACCATGCTGATTTTCGCTGCCGGCATTCTCGGATTTATTGCTTCCATCGTCAATTTCTGCACCAAGCTCTATCATCTGGTCACACCTCCTGCCAACTATGTACAGGACACCATTGATGACAAACCCGTCAAGCAGCTGACCAATGCCGAGCTGCTGCTGAATTCCTTTAATGTTATTATTTTTGCGGTTCTCGTAGTCATTTTTGTCTGTTCCATTATGCTGAGCGGTTCTTATGCAATGCACACCGACACCATCCGGAGAACTGCCAGAATGAATGCCTTTAATCAGGGACATACCATGATTAATCCGGAGGTTCTTCCCGATTATACCAACGAACAGAACTACAATTATCATCAGTCTCCCAATTTTGTTCCTTACTATAACATGAACCAGAGATATCAGGACATTTATAAAAATATTTATACCGGAGAGGTTCCTCCCATCCCGGAGGCTCCTGAAATGCCCTTCAAGCCAAAAACACAGTATCCTGCTCAGAATCCGGCACCGGTCAATGCGTCTGATTCCAACGGTACAACTCCTCCTGCTCAGTCCTGAACCGACGATACAGCATTGCCTGAGATTTGGTAGCCGCATACGGTACTGAACCTCAGGCATTTTTTCCTTTGTTTTATTTTTTTTGAAAAGAGGATCTTGTCATGAATGCTGCTCCCACCCAAAAAAAATCCGGTCCCAATCCTACAGAAATGCGTCGTCAGGCCGTCAGGGATGCCATCGCAAACCAGTTTTTACTGATTCAGCTGGTCTTTATGCTGC
This sequence comes from uncultured Ruminococcus sp., assembly GCA_902772955.1. Lineage (GTDB taxonomy): Bacteria > Bacillota > Clostridia > Oscillospirales > Acutalibacteraceae > UBA1213. The sequence continues at coordinate 1,866 of CACYCV010000081.1, read as the reverse complement.
TGGTTGCCGTCTTTTACGGCATTCTTCTTTTCTGTATCATCGGCGTCCGGTCTGAAATGATCTCCTACAGTAATCACGCACCTTATTCCTTCAGCCTGCAAGACCTGAATCCGGCAGTATTTCTTGTGTATGCCCTGCTGATATTAATCGGAGATTTTTCTCAGATCAAGCAGACGCTGGGTTCCCTGGGGCAGTTAGGCAGCATGAATCATCCTCAGGCAAATCAGATCTACAACAGTATGATGACCCTGATGGATCTGCTGATCGTTCTGACGATTGTGGCACTGCTGATTCGTCTGATTCCGGTGATTGCCTCACTGATCTTATACATCAAAAGTAAAAAATATCATTCTCTTGAATCCATGAAAAAATACTTCATGCTTCTCAAGGTTTTCGGAATTATTGAAATCGTTGTCTGGAGTCTTATCGGGATTTATTTTATCATCAGTCAGTTTAAAAACGGTTTTTCTCTTCCGGAAAATGATCGTGTCGTCATGTATTTCTGTCTGTTTCTGCTGACCATTACCTGCAAGATTCTCCAGGGAGTTTTTATGATCCGGTATCTCCGGTCCGTCAAACGCTATATTCAGGATGAAATACTGCTGGAACGCAGCTTTGCTCTGAAGCTCTCTTCGGTTTTGCTGTGTACCTGTTTTTCCATCGTTCTGTATTTTATTCTCTTTGATAATGCCAAAAGCGTCGGCTGGGAGGGACTGAAAGCATCCTTTCAATATTTCTGGAAAATCTATCTGTTTCTCGCAGCCTATCTTCTGAGCAACGGTTTTCTTGTTTCTTATCTGATGAACGCCCTGCAGCGACTCAGACAAACGGAATTTGCCATTGAATCCGGCTTGAAAAAGAAGGATTTTTCCCAGGATTTTCCTGCTTTCAACCCAACTTCCTCCGGGAATACCGCCTATCGTCAGAATTCCTATCCGCAGAATAATTTCCGGCAAAGCAATTCTTATCCACAGAATAATCCTGAGGCGTTTGTTCCGAAGGATTCCAATGTTTCCTCCACCGGCAGCGGTTTTTCGTCCCAGTATGATGATATTTTTGGATTCAAAACCCATGATGATCCCTGACAGGAATCCTCTCCGCCCACAAAAAACAGCAGGTGGGCGGACATTTTTTGCGTGAATTTCTTATTTCACGGCGTTCTTTGCGGAATAATACTTGAATTGCCGGAATAAATGCGTTATAATAGCCTTGTTGTATTTGAAACTATGCTTTTACGGAGGACATTTATGAAAAAAATATTAGTTGCTGTATTGTGTGCCGTGCTTTCCCTTTCCATGTTCGGCTGCAATCGTTCCGAAAATAAGCCGGAAAACATTGACTCCAATCAATCGGTCAATCAGGAGGAAATTCTTAAAAATTCCTATACCAATGATCTTGACGGATTGGTAGAATATCTGAAGGCGGTCAACTATCTCCCGAAAAATACGGCTCCCACCACCATGCTTTCCGATGCAATCGGTGCCAAAAAGGGATATAAATATTATTTTTCGGTTGATAACAAAACCACTATTGTGGAGCTTTATGAATATGATCTCAGCAACCTGAACGACAATGCCAAGCGCGTTTTGGAGGAAGTCAAAGCAGACGGCCACTTCCATTTGTTCGGCAAGGACGGCATGGATAAGGATACCACCTATGAAGCCAGAATTTCCAGTGAAAATAAAGGCAAGTATCTGACCCTGTATTCCGGCGGAGAAAGGGAAAAGGATATGAGAGCCGCCGTAGATGCTTTTGAGGCAAAGTTTAACGGATCGGAATCCTCCAAGACCGAAGAAGTCTCCAAGACTGAAGAGGCCTCCAAGACCGAAGAAGTCTCCAAGACTGAAGAGGTCTCCAAGACTGAAG
>CACYCV010000080.1 GCA_902772955.1 uncultured Ruminococcus sp. | reverse complement strand
GATTATCGGGACGGTTTTTCTCTCTGCCGGCATTTCTTTTTTGTTATCAGCTGTACTGTCGATTGCGAATAATATGATTCTGTTCTCTATGGTTCTGTCAGTATGTCTGATTCTTGTCATAACATATCTTCTCCGGAGCCTGATCAGCAGCAAAGCAGAGGTATTGTTTTTTGTCATCGCATTGATTGCGGGATCGTTCATGATAGCTGTGAGGCCATGCGAGGTAGGATACTCATGGGATGACCAGATTCATTTTCAGAGAACAATGTCTCTGGCTTCACTGAACGGGCCATATTATCTGGCGGATAATATTGTTTTTGAAAATGCGTGGGAACCGGCCAGCAAAGCGACTATGGCCGAAAGAGAAGAAAGAGCGGAACTTCTCAACACTTCCTATGAAAAAGGAGAATTATACGAAGTGCCTTTTCATGGAAATCTGCGGTATTTGTGCATTGAGAGTTATTCTCCTTATGCAGCAGGTATTATCGTGGGCAGAGGACTGGGCCTCAGTTATGTCAACATATTACGGATGGGTTGGTTCTTTAATCTGATTTTCTATGCATTTATGTTCTCCTGGGCGATGACAAAAGTCAGGTTCGGGAAAATCCTGATAGCGGTGATTGGACTTTTGCCGACAAATCTGTTTATGGTAACATCCTTTTCCTATGATCCATGGATTACAGCCTGGCTGGTTCTGGGATTTTCCTATTATTTTGGCTTCTTTCAGGACAAGGAACGCAAACTGAAAAATGAAGATATCTTTATTATGATTTTTGCGTTCTGGATTGGATGTCTGCCCAAAGCCATTTATTTCCTGCTGATGTTTCCTTTGCTTTTCCTTCCGAAAAGAGTATTCCAGTCAAACCGGCAGAGATACTGGTATTATGCTTTCGTTTTTCTGGCGGCAGGACATCTGGCAAGTACTTTTGTACTGCCGAAACTGATGCATGGTTTTGGAAGAGGTGACACGACCGGGACAACTGCTGTCAACTCAGGAAGCCAGGTTGAGTTTATTCTGAGCGAGCCGATGAGCTATGCCAAAATCCTTCTGAACTTTCTGGCATACTTTATTAATCCTTTGAAAAGCGGTGATTTCAGTACAAATTACGCATATATGGGAGTTGGCAAAACTTTCTATTACATAGCACCGCTGATTATGTGGCTGACAGCGTTTACGGATAAAAACGGAGTCAGCGGAAAGACAAAGTGGTCTTTTTCCTCAACCGCATTTGCTATGTTCTGGCTGGTTGTTCTGATCCCGACAGCAATGTATATTTCCTTTACGGCGTATCGGAATCCGACAATTGAAGGCTGTCAACCCAGATATCTGATGCCGTTAGTATATCCGGCATTGAATATCCATTCTTTTGACAGATTCAGAAATCCTTTTAACAAGGAAATATATAATGCAATTCCGATAGTGTTAATGGCGGTTATTGTGATTCTCGATTTTGGTTCAATGCTGTATATAAGATATTGATTATGAATATGTTCAAAAGCAAAAGTTATATTACATGTCTGATATCCGGCCTGATTATGACATTGCTCCTTTGCTCCGGCGAGCAATGGAATTTTAGTGATGGTGCAGTTCAGGAATACGTGTTTATTGCAGCTTCTGTCTTTCTGGTTGCTGTTTTTCCGCTTGTTGTGTATAAATCTGCCTACTTAAGCCGGAAGGCAGAAAGCATATATGACCAGCTTAGAGAAATGGTTTTATATCTTTCCCGGAACTGGAAGGAAACTCTGCAGACAATCGCAGTATATTGCAGCGGAATCGCTTTCGGGCTTTTATTTGCATTTCTGTTCAGTGCAATAATGTCAATCGAAGACAACCAGATGCTGAATGCAGCCTTTGTGACAGTATGTCTGATTCTTGTGTTTGTTTATCGCAACAGAAACAGCATATCTGAAAATCCGGAAAAAGGTTTTGCGGTGATTGCACTGATTGCAGGTATATTTTTTATTGCCGCCACACCAACGGAAGTGGGGATCTGCTGGGATGATAATTATCACTTTGACGGAACTGTT
>CACYCV010000079.1 GCA_902772955.1 uncultured Ruminococcus sp. | reverse complement strand
TCTCCGGAATATTGGGACTCTGTCCCAAACCCTGCCGGGGGAAACCCTTTTTTGAAAAAAAGGGTTATCCCCCGAACCCCTTTCCAAAAAAACTTGTGTCTTTTCTATCAAAGATCAACAGAAAAAAAGGAATATTTTTAAAAATTGATTTCCGTGTTGCGTTTCACCGTGCATCTTGGGGCTTTACCAAATTCGTTTTCGGGGGGTCCCGGGGGGACTTTTTTGCAAAAGTCCCCCCGGGTCGCTGTCCGCAGACAGCGAAACTCCAAAGGAGCTTGGGGGCGAAGCCACCAACTTATCTTGCTCCCTTCGCGGCAGCGCTAGCTGCCGTAAAAAAAGCCCCGGCTTTTTGAAGGAGCCGGGGCTTTTTAAAAACGAAAAGAAACTTTGGCAAACCGGAAACCATCCGACTTATGCTTTATCGCCGTAGGTTTCGTTCATGAGCTTGCGAAGCTTTCTGGATTTTGCGGAAAGCACCAGGTTGGTCACAATCATTCCCACCAGTCCGACGCCAAATACACCGATACCGCAATAGAGCATTACATTCCCTGTCATTCTCATGTTCCTCCTTACAACCAATTCTTGTCACGGATTTCCTGCATGTATTCTTCCATCTGGGTCATATACAACGAGGTGGTACCGTCTGCACCACTGCGCTTGCTCAACTCCTTGGCTTTGTCATAAAGCTCCTTGAACTGGCCGTAATCCTTGGCGGTTCGTTTATCCTGCTTATAAACCTCCAGAATGGCAAGGCGCGCATACACATCGCAGTCCTCCGGATAATCCGCCTTCATTCCGTTGAGTACCCGCTGGGCATTCTCAATATCCTCTGCATACAGATACGCCGTCACCAGATTGAACTTGGTGCTCTTGGACTGCACTCCCTGTGCCTTTACGGAAAGATACATTTCAACAGCCTTCTTGCCATAGTCGATCTGCTCGTCGCCTGTAGCCTCTCTTGCCAGCGCCAGATAGGCTTCACCCTGCATCAGTCTCGCCACCTTGTACCTCGCTTCATTCAGGTTGCCTTCATTCGCTCGCAAAAATTCCTTAATTTCCTGATACTTTTTCTGGTTCTTGTAGCAGGTACAGATGGACAGACACGAACGCTGGTAAAGATCACTATCTTTGGGTGCGTCCTCAAAAACCTTCATGAAGGCTTCTTCTGCGGCGGCATCATTTCCTTCGGCCATGGCAATTTCAGCTTTCACAAAGTTGATAGCGGTATTATCCAGCTTCAGCTCTGTCGCCTTCTGGAGCGTTTCCTTGGCCTTATCCACATATTTGCTGCGAGCCAGTGCAATCGCAAAATCCCGGAAATATTCCGGATTTTCCTGATTAAGCTCTACCGCTTTCTGATAATAGGTCAGCGAGTTTTCATAGTCCTCCTGCTCAAAATAAGCGTTGGCCAGCAAATAATAGAAATCTGCCCGTTCCTTGCTGGTGTTCTGGCCTCCCTCAAAGGAATGTGCTGCCAGTGCATCCTTAGCAAAGGTAACGGCTTCCTCATAGCGATACTGCTTGGAATAAATATTCAGAATTCCAAGATACGCTGTGATATCGTCGTTCTTTTTGTCAATTGCCTCGCGGTAAAGCTTTTCCGCCTCGTCATATTCCTTCTTTTCTACCAGACGATCCGCCTGGGAGACAGACTGAAGGAAGGCATCGTCATCCTCCTGCTTCATTTTCAGATAGCCGCCGACTCCCAGCAGAATGCCGCCCACCATCAGCATGGTGAAGAGCACGTTGGCAATCCAGCGGACTCTTCTTTGCCGCACATACCGTTTGTCCAGCTTCCGGATATTCTGCAGATCATGCAGCAGTGCCTCTGCGGTCTGATAGCGGTCCCGGGGATCGTACTCCGTCATTTTATTGACGATATGAATCAACGTTTCATCAAATCCGGCAAGATCATCCGGAATCCTGGGGAGCTTTTCCTCCGGAAGCCGCGGCGGACGATTGCCTGTCATCATGTGATAGAGAGTGGCTCCCAGGCTATAGATGTCCGAGCGCTGATCCAGTGGGGTTTTCATATCAAAATGATATTTCGGCTGAAAGGGTTTGCCCGGCTCCGGCTCATTCAGCGGAGTAACGTTCAGATACTGTTCCGGAGCGGCATAACCGCGGCTGGTAGCACTGATAGAGCTGTCGGGGGTACTGGTGAGAGACACATTAAAGTCAATCAGACAGACATTGCCCTCCGCATTTACCATGATATTGGCAGGCTTGATATCACTGTGAATAATCGGCGGCGTCTGGCTGTGAAGATACACCAGGGCTTCTGTTGCCTGCTTGGTCCAGAAAAGAATCTGCTGCTGGGTAAATTTCACGCCGCTTTTGATATATTTATCCAGTGACGCTCCGGACACATAGTCCATAACGGTATAGATGCCATCCTCCAGCTTCAGGAAATCGTAGGCCTGGGGCAGATACTGGTGCTTCAGATTTTTGATAATATCGGCTTCCTTGCGGGAGTCAATAATATTGACCCAATTGTCATTAATACGCTTGACAACCACCGGTTTTTCCAGACGAAGATGGTATGCCTTAAAAACGGTACCACCACCGCCTGCGCCGATTTTTCCGTCTATCCGATAGGTTTCGTTAATTACACTGCCTTGCTGTATCATAATATTCCTCCTATTGGCTGAAATTCCATATCATACGCCCCAGGGCTGTCTGACAGGGGGGAGTATACAGGTATCTCCGAAGGTCTTGCAGCAATCTGCAAGACCTTCGCAAATACCCCAAAAGGGGTGTTTCGCACCCTTGGGGAGTGCGAAACGATTGCAGACTATGATTTCATCAAGCGAAACGCTATTTCCCGGCCGGCCAGACAAATGACACTGCCGGGAGGCAGCAGATTTGCATAACCGGGCAGAAGTCTGATACCGGATTCCGTATAAACGCCGTTCTGGGAAAAATCCGTTACCGCAAACCGATCCTTGGTCGCATAATAGGCAATGCGGCAGTGCTGTCGGCTGATCTGCTGCAGCGGCACGGTCATCTGACACCGTTCGCCGTCCCGTCCGATCAATACGGAGCCATCCGGCGGGAACGACAGCATCCGGGGACTGCAAACACCCGCCACACACTGTACGGAAAAAACCGGCGGTTCCGGCGCCAAGGCGGGCTGCAGAACAGAAACAGAACGAGGTGCCGGAACCTGTTCAATCGCCCGGACGGGTCTGACTGCCGAAGCAGCTCCGGTTACCAGCTGTGTCTGCGAAGAGACAGACGCGGGTTCGAGGGTTCCTTTTTCCTCCTCAGCGGCATAAATCAGTCCTTCCGGAGAGCTGTTCCGGCTCATCAGGAAGAGAGAAAGATAAATCCCGTGCAGAACCACCGTCAGTGCGGCACCGATCACGGCAAGCAATCCTGCCATTGACAGCCACGCAGGGACTCCCAGGACATTCAGGTCCTGCACCACCTTTTTCTGCAGCAGGACAACCGAACCGATCATCCCGCCGGCAAACAGCACCACTGATAGAGTCAGAATCACCATGTCCGCCCGTCCCGGAGGGAACAGCACCGTCACAGCGGCGGCCGTCATTCCAACCAGGAAAACGATCAGCAGAGCAAGGATCCATCCGTAATAGCGGTTGATCACCGTGGCAGCGACAGTAAAGAACGGCTCAGAGGCCATTCCGGAAACGTCTTCCGCCGGAATATTGGTTTTTGAATGAATCCCGATCATTTCGGCTGCCGAAAAGACGCCGTCCTCTGCCGCACTGTACACAAAGGTTCTGCCGCCGTCCTCATAAAACGGGTCTTCTGCAGCGGCGCTTTGCTGCAATGCCAGGGCATCATGGACAGCCGCCTGATTTTCCTCTGACAGGTGCAGCTCGACACCCATCAGGAAATAGGCACCCACTGTCAGCAGACACAGCAGAGGAATCAGGATCCGGAAAATTCCGGAAACCGCGGTTTTCATTTGTTACGCATCGACATCCCATGCAAAGTTCTCACCGCAAAGGGGAACGAACAGCAGCAGGGACTTTCCGATCTCGATTTTGTCGTTCTTATGTAGTTCAACGGTGTCCAGAACCACATCGTCATTGACATAATACAGTTCTCTGGACTCTCCCGGCATCGCCAGGAAAGTCCGCTTTTTGGGTACATAGGTAATCACGCCGTGTTTTTCTCTTGACACGGAATGATCATTCTCAATCCGGATATCCATCGATGCGGAACGTCCTATGTAATTCTTGTTTTCACGAATAGGATAGGTTTTTCCGTAGGAACTGCCGCTGATACATACCAGCCAACCCACAACCGGTGTCTGATTGCGTTCCTGCACCGGAGCGGGAGGATTCTGTGAAGGATAGAACCCGGGCAGCGGCGGCTGAAAGGGTGCCGGCTGCATCATGGGCTGGGGCTGCATCGGTATAGGCTGAACCGGCGGCTGCTGCATCATCGGCATGGGCTGAACCGGCGGCTGC
>CACYCV010000078.1 GCA_902772955.1 uncultured Ruminococcus sp. | reverse complement strand
GTGTGTAAAGTACACAGGTATACCTTTTACTTCAAGACCTGATAAATTGGCAAATTCAGACCCGTTATCACCTGTAATGCTCTTGAAAACTTCCTTGTATTTATCACCGAAATCGGCAAATAACATCTGTAAAGCCTCGTCTACAGCTTCCGCGGAATGATCTTTCACCTTGAGCCATATCGACCTTCTGTACTTGCGTTCAACTATCATCATGACCTGAGACTGTCCTTCCTTCTTTTGCCCGATATCGCTGTCGATCTCCCAATGACCAAATTCTTCCCTTGTGTCTATCTCCTTCGGTCGTTCTTCAATACTTTTGCCGAGCTTTTTCTTGTTCTGTCGGTTCTTCCTGATCTTGGTGTTACGGCTGATTTTCTCGGGCAAATCTATGTTTTTGATATTGGTAAGTCCCAGATCGGCATAGTTGTAAAGCGTTTTTGTGCATACCATCTCTTTTTCGTCAAAAAGATCATGCTCCTTTGCATAGCCAGCGCAGGCATCAAACGACCACTTTTCATTTTTGAACTGGTGTTCAACATACCTCAGAAAACCAACGGTTTCAAGACAACGATAGTTACGACGGCTGTTCTGACGATGCTCCATATATGCTTTGTGACCTACATCAGCTTTATAACGGGCTACTGTTCCGTTATAAAAAAAGTACAGTTCCTCGCTTTATTTCATTTAGATATTTTGTATTTCCGTTTTTAATTCTTCTATTTTCATGTTTCTATTTTATCCTTTTTCTTAAAAAAAGTAAATGCTGTTGCCCTGCGGGTGACCCCACTGGACGATTCGCGGCGGAGTGCCTCCGCTGTCGATTCGCGCTTTGCTCCACTCCGTTCCGCTTAATTTTGCCGTGTCCGACTTTACTATCGCGGCTTCCGCTCGTCACGCTCCTCACGGAGCGCTTTGGAGCGGTTCTTTTTTAACCGGAAGGACGCGTTGCTAAGTTCGTTTTCGAAGTTCTCAGGGGGGCTTTTTCGCAAAAGTCCCCCTGAGTCGCTGTCTGCGGACAGCGAAATACCAAGCCGATGACCATGCGGTCAAGCGTACTATTTGTCGAACGGGTATAAAAGGGAGGGGCGGCTAATATGATGTGATAGTAAGAAAAAGGGGGATGTCAACCATGCGGACGTGTGAGAAAAGTTTTGACTCTGCTGCAGCGGTGCTTTGTGATGAGCTGGCGGAAGCTGTTACTGCCCTGCCGGAGGGTAAAAAGGACGCCATTCAGGAAATCAGGCTCCGGGCGGAGAAGCCGCTTGCCCTGACAGACGGTACCTCTGCCATGTTTACAGACGGAAAGGGGAGGATCCTTTATTCCATGAGCAGCAATGCCCTGATTGCCACCCGGCGCCATTTATATGATACCTTTCGGCGTTTGTGCGGCTATTCGGTCTATAGCTGTCAGAACGATATCAAAAACGGGTTCATTACGGTTCAGGGAGGACATCGGGTAGGTTTGTGCGGAACGGCCGTGGTAAGTGAGGGGAAAATCACGGCGGTTAATGAAATATCCTCTCTGAATATCCGTATCTCCCGGCAGATTCCCGGTGTTTCTCAGGGACTGCTTCAAAAGCTGACCCCCATGAACGGCGGCTTGCTGCTGGCGGGGGTTCCTTCCAGCGGGAAAACAACGCTGCTGCGGGATCTTGCCCGGTCACTTTCGCTGGGACTGAACTGCAAAATGATGAGGACGGTGGTGATTGACGAAAGAGGAGAGCTGTCGGGAACCTTCCGGGGCAGTGCCTACAATGACCTGGGACTTTGCGATATCATGAACGGGTATCCCAAGGGAGAGGGAATTATTCATGCCATACGGGCACTTTCTCCCCAGGTGATTGTCTGCGATGAGCTGGGAACAGAGGAGGATTGCCGGGCCGTTGCCCAGGGCTTTCATGCGGGTGCCTGGATTGTTGCTTCCATTCATGCCGGAAGCCTTGAGGAGCTGCAGCGGCGCAGCCAGGGAAGGAGGCTGCTCCGAAGCGGAGCCTTCCGGACGGTGACGGTGCTGACATCCTGTGATCGTCCCTGTGAGATTTCCGGCATTTATCGGATACAGACAGACGGTTCCTTTGTTCCCCTTTTACAGGAGCATTTGCTGACAGGATAGGGGAGTATCAGGAAAATGGACGGGCTTGATGAACGGGAAGAGGTGAAAGAATCGTTGCTGAAAATCACAGGTGTGGTACTGGTCGTGCTGAGCGGTACAATGATTGGAATTTTGCTTTCTGACCGCCTGAAAACACGGGTACGGCTGTATGAACAGATGATTGGATTTCTGACACAGGCACAGGCTTCTATCGGCTATACGGCAGCATCGGCAGAAACACTGCTGCAAACGGTCAGGGGACTTCCCCTGCTGGAGCCGATTCTCCGGGACAGTCTGCAGGGGCTTGAGGAGGGAAAACCGCTGGAAACGGCATGGTGTGAGGCAGTGAGAAGATGTGTTTCTCATCCGGCGGACAGGGAGCTTTTCTGCCGCTTCGGGGAAAGCTTCGGTACGACGGATACGGAAGGGGAGCTGGCAAAGCTCTTGCTGCAAAAGGAGTTGGTAACCCGACAATATACGGTGCTGCAGGAGGAGCTGAAATCCAAACGCCGTCTGTACCGGATTCTGGGGTCCTTCGGGGGAATCCTGACGGCGGTGATATTGTGGTAGCCGGCCGAGACAAAGGGAGAAGGAAACCCATGAATATTGATTTTATTTTTAAAATTGCAGCCATCGGAATCATTGTTGCGGTGCTGAGTCTGGTGCTTTCACGATCGGGGCGTGAGGAACAGGCGATGATGACTACGCTGGCAGGGCTGATTGTGGTGTTGATGATGCTGGTGCAGGAAATTTCCCGGCTGTTTACCACCATTGAAAGCCTGTTTGGTTTCTGAAAATGTGGAGCTTTCTGGGATTGGCGGTTGCGGCGGCTTTCAGTGCGGCGGCGCTGAAGCGATATTCCCCGGAAATAGCCGCAGCAATTGCCGTGGGAGCAGGGGCATGGATGCTTCTGTCGGTTTTGTCCAGGATTACCCCGGTGCTGGGAGAAATCCGCCGTCTGATGGAAAGCGCCGGTATGAACAGTGTCTATGGCAGTGTACTGCTGAAAACCGTGGGAATCTGCTTTTTGTGCCAGTTTACCGCCGATGCCTGTCGGGATGCGGGACAAAGCTCTTTGGCCGCAAAGGTGGAGCTGGCCTGCAAAACGGCAGTGCTACTGATCAGTCTGCCGTTGTTTGAAACGATTCTGGGGCTGGTAACCGCCCTGATTGCATCATGAAAGGATAGGAAGCAGAATGCTGAAACGGTTCCTTGTTGTGATTGCCTGCCTGCTCATGGTGTGTGTCTGTTCCGTCCGGGTATCGGCCGTGCAGGATGCGGAATCCATCTACCAGGAACAGCGCAGAGCCTCCGGCGTGGACGGGCTGATCGTTAACCTTCCGGAGGAAACCCGCCGTGCCCTTGACCGCCTTGGGGTCAGCAGCCTGGAAAAGCCTCCCACTCTGCAAACGGGCGAGCTGCTGCAGGTGATCGGAGAGATGCTTCAAAAAGAAAGCAAGACGCCGCTTTGCGGGATGGCAGCCTGTATCGGAATGCTGCTGCTGTGTGCGATGACGGAAGGCTTCCGTCTGACGGGAGAAAAAAAGCTGGGGACGGTGCAGAATGCGGTGGGAACCATGTGCATCTGTACGGCACTGATTGTACCCCTCAGCGGCACCATCAGCAGGGCAGCGGAGGTTATCCGCGGCGCGGCAGGATTTATGATGCTGTATGTGCCGGTTTTGTCGGGACTGCTTATCAGCTCGGGCAGTGAAACTGCGGGAGCCTCCTATTATTCCTCTATGATGATGGCAGGCAACGGGGTTTCTTTGATTTCCTCCAAGCTGGTGGTCCCTTTGATGAACGTCATGCTGGCTTTGTCGGTGACCTCCGGGATTTCTCCCAGAATGAATCTGAGCACTCTGTGTGAAGCGGTCTATAAGCTTTCCCGATGGGCGCTGACCCTGACTCTGTCGGTTTTTATGACAGTGCTTTCTCTCAATACCTTGGTGGCATCCTCCATGGATCAGGTCAGTAAGCGGGCGTTGAAATTTACGGTCAGTTCTCTGGTGCCGGTGGTGGGCAATGTGCTGAGCGAAGCGCTGACCACCTTCAGCGGCAGCCTGAAACTGCTGAAATCCGGAGCAGGAGTGCTGGTGATTCTTTCCGGTGCCATGATGTTTCTGCCGGTGCTGCTGGAATGTATTGTCTGGCAGTTTTCCCTGTTTGTGATGAATGCCGCAGCGGAAATCGCCGGACTGCAGCAGATGGGCGGATTATTCAAAAACGTTTCCAAGGTTGCCGGAATGCTGACGGCAGTGCTGCTTTGTGCCATGACGGTGCTGTTGATTTCCACGGTAATTTTGCTGTTGTCGGGGGGGTAGACACCTGCCAGGCATCCGAAGGAGGTGACTGGGTGGAAATCGGAAGCTGGGCGTTGGGGGTTTCGGCCTGTGCCATTGCCGTTTGTCTGGTGGAGCTGCTGATTTCGGACACCGCCCTGGAAAAAACCGTTCGCACAACCCTGGGTGTGGTAATGCTCTGTGCCGTGCTGCTGCCTCTGGGGGGCTTGCTGCCGGAGCTATCGTCTCTTGTGAGCCTGCCGGAGCAGGCACCGAAGGACAGCGGACTGCCGGAAACCCTCTCGCAGCAGCGGGAAGACATGCTGAACCGGGAGCTGTCAGAGCTGATGGCAGATACTCTGAAAAAGGAGGGAATTACCCCTGTGAAAATTCAGGTGCAGACGAAGGTGGATGAGAATAACTGTCTTTCCGTTACCAAGGCGGAGGTGACCCTGTCCGGTGGGGATGCCAGAAGGTCCGCAGAGATCAGCCGACTGATAAAAAAAGAACTCGGCATTGACTGCAGAACGCTGATTGTGGATTGACGGAAAAGGGGTGCATGAAAACGAATCCATCCCAGGAAAACAAGGAGCCAAAGTCCGGATCTGTCCTTTCGGGTTTTCTGCAGCGGGACAGACTGGTCAGGCTGGTGACGGCAGCGGGCATTGTGGGAATCGCCCTGTTATTTTTATCCTCCCGGTTTTCCGGTTCCGATAATGCTTCTCAACGGGAGGAACAGCCGGATCCAACGGCGGGATATGTTACGGCAGAGGAATACCGTTTGGCCCTGTGTGATGAATTGGGCTACATGATTGCCGGAATCGAGGGTGCCGGACGCACCAAGGTAATGCTGACCATTGACGGTACCATCCGCAATATCTACGCCACCGACCGCGACCTGCAGACCAGGGAAAACAAGCGGGAAGGAGAAGCATCCGGGAACCAGGAGCTGCAAAACAATGAAAAAACCACCTGTATCGTGGTGAGAAGCAAGGACGGAACGGAACAGCCGCTGACAGTCGGACAACAGCTGCCAAAGGTCAGGGGCGTGTTGATCGTGTGTGAGGGAGGTGACCGGGAAGAGGTGGCTGCGCGTATCAAAACCGCGGTTTCGGCGGTGCTGAATTTGTCGTCATCCCATATCTGTGTTCAGAAACTGAGTGTATAATAAACGTCGATGTCCCCCGCCTCTATAGGCGGCGGGTGCCATACGTCCGTCGGTGGTGGGTAAAATTCCCCCACCGACGCCCGCAGGAGCTAAAGCTCCCCGACGTCTGTTGACGGCGTCGCTCGCTCCAATCAAGCGAGCTTGTTGGAGCT